>MGUX01000074.1:5176-8056 GCA_001800185.1 Elusimicrobia bacterium RIFCSPLOWO2_12_FULL_59_9 | reverse complement strand
GTCAAGGTTCAGGACGGCTGCAACATGGAGTGCGCGTATTGCATCATTCCCTCGGTTCGGCCGGAAATGACCTCCCGGCCGCTTTCCGAGGCGCTTGCCGAGGTGGGCGGCTTGGTCGAAAACGGCTACCAGGAGATCGTGCTCTGCGGCGTGAGGCTTGGGCGCTATTTGGCTTCGGACCATTCGGGGCCCGTTTCCAAGCGCGTGGATTTCGTGGGGCTTATGGAACGCCTTTTGGCGCTTCCCGGAGATTTCCGCGTCCGGCTCTCGTCTTTTGAGATTACGGATCTGACCGACCGCCTGCTCCGGGTTTTGGCGTCCTCGCAAGGGAAATTCTGCCCGTCTTTTCACCTTCCGCTTCAGTCCGGCTCCGGGGAAGTGCTCAAAAAAATGAAGCGCTGGTACTCGCCCGAGTTTTACCGCCGGCGCGTCGAGGCCCTCCGGCAGGTGGAGCCGGAGGCCGGGCTTTTCACCGACCTCATGGCCGGCTTTCCGGGCGAGACGCGGGAAGAATTTGAGCGCAGCCTGGAGTTCGTCGAGGCGCTGGATTTCAGCGGCCTTCACGTTTTCAGGTTTTCCCCCCGCGCGGGCACGCCGGCGGCCGCTTTTCCGCAGGCGGCCGGGGAGGACGAGGTCATGGAACGGGCCGCCAGAATGCGGCAGTTGGACGTCAAGCTCCGGACCCGCTTCGCGGCCCGGTCGGTCGGCCGCCGCAGGCAGGTGATTATTGAGGACGGCCGGAGGGGCCGGGAAGGCCTGACGGAGCATTTTTTGAGGGTCAGCCTCGGCGCCGAGGCCCGCGACCTGGCGGGCCTTCGATGGGCCCGCGTCACCGCTCACGAAGGCCCCCTCGCCCGGGCGGTTGTGGAGTGAAATCCTTATAAGTTATAATAAACGGCTGTGCGGAGAGAAATGAGCTCAAACTGCATGTTCTGTTTGATCGTTTCCAAAGAGCTCAAATCCGACATCGTGTTTGAGAACGAGCATGTGTCGGCTTTTAAGGACATCAACCCTCAGGCGCCGGTGCATATTCTCATCGTTTCCAAGAAGCACCTGAAGTCGCTCGCGGAAACCGGTCCCGAGGACGTGCCCCTCCTGGGGGAGATGCAAAGGGCCGCGAAGGAGTTGGCGGCCCGCTACAAACTCGACGACGGATTCCGGCTCGTCGTCAACAACGGCCGCGAGGCGGGCCAGTCGGTGGATCATCTGCACTATCATCTTCTGGGGGGCCGCCGGCTTAAATGGCCGCCCGGATAGGCCGGCAGCAGTGGAAGGGGGTGAGTTGGTTTGATGGTGTTCGTTAAAATTCGAGAAGGCGAAAACATCGACGAAGCTCTCAGACGCTTCAAGCGCGAATGCGAGAAAAACGGCATTTTAAAGGAGATCAAGCGGCGCGACCGCTACATGTCTCCGAGCCTCAAGCGCAAGCTGAAAAGTCAGGATGCCAAGCGGAAAATGCGGCGCAGACGGCGCTGAGTCCGCGGCCGCCGGGAGTCCGGGCGGGGCAAGCGGGCATCGGGCCGGGGGCTTGGGCTGCTGTCTGTCCTTGAATTAGACCTGTTTCGTTCCCACCTGCGTTAATCTTGCAAGGATGATTGCGGAAAAATCCGTGGGTAGAGTGCCAGAGAACGTGTTGGATGCCATCCGGGAACGGCTCGACATCGTCGACGTCGTTCGGGATTACATCCCGCAACTGAGGAGTTTGGGCAGAAATTTCAAGGCGCTCTGCCCCTTTCACCAGGAAAAAACATCCTCGTTCATGGTCAGCCAGGAGAAGCAGATTTTTCACTGCTTCGGCTGCGGGGCCGGCGGGGACATTTACAAGTTCGTGATGCAGATAGACGGTTTGAGCTTTCCCGAAGCGGTGGAAAAGTGCGCCGCGCGCGCCGGCGTCTCGCTGGAGAGCTACAAAGCCCGGCCGACGCCCCGAGACCGGGAGCGGGAAGAGCTCAAGAAGGCGATGGCCTTCGCCCAAAAATTCTACCGGGGGGTTCTGACGCGCGGCCAAAGCGCGGAGGCTGTGGCCGCGCAGAAATACCTGGAGGGGCGCAAAGTGTCGGCGGAAATCGCCGAGCGCTTCGGCTTGGGCTGGGCGCCGGGCGGCGGCTCCGCCTTTTTGGAGGAGGCGCTGGGCCGGGATTTCACGCCGGAGCTCTTAAGCCGCGCGGGCCTGGCGGCCTACCGCGAATCGGCCGGCAAATACCGGGACGCCTTTTGGAAGAGGGTTCTTTTTCCCATCCGCGACCCCAAGGGCGAGGTGGTCGGCTTCGGGGGGCGGGTTCTCGGAGACGAGGAGCCCAAGTATCTCAATTCCCCGGAGACCCCTCTTTTTTCCAAAGGCAAAGTGCTGTATGGATTTTTCGAGGGCTTGGCGGAAATCCGCCGGCGCAAAAAGCTGGTGCTTCTGGAGGGCTACATGGACGTTTTGGCGGCGCATCAATTCGGCATCGGCTGCTGCGTCGCCCCGCTCGGAACCGCCGTCACGGAAGCGCACGGGCTTTTGATCAAGCGCTACGCTCAAGAGGTGATCCTGCTTTTTGATCCCGACCCGGCCGGACAGCGGGCCTCCATGCGAAGCGCCGAGCTCCTGATGGAGCTGGGAATCCCCGTGAGCATCGCGACGCTGCCGGAGGCGCTTGATCCCGACGAGTTTCTGCACCTGCGCGGCGCGGCGGCTTTCGAAACGCGCCTGGAAGCGGCCCAGTACTTGATTGATTTTCAATTGGATGCGGCCCTGCGCGAAGCGGGGCCGGGCGACAAGCCCAAGATCGCCGCGGATCTCCTGCAGACGGTGGCCAAGCAGCCCGACCAGATTCTCAAGGGGGAGTGGATCCGCCGCTTGTCCAACCGCCTTGACCTGGATGAAGGCTCCTTGAAGGC
>MGUX01000074.1:0-5153 GCA_001800185.1 Elusimicrobia bacterium RIFCSPLOWO2_12_FULL_59_9 | reverse complement strand
AAGCCCACTCTTCGGCTCCCAGCCGGATCGCTGCCAAGCAAGGGGGCCGCGAGCCGGAGGCGCCGCTTAATTTTGAGACGGAGGTGATCCGTTTTCTCCTGCGCTATCCCAATTACGCGCGGGAAGCCGCGGGCCTCAAGGAAGCCGAGTTCGCCGACGCGCGCTGCCGGCAGATTTTCGACGCCATGCGGCAGCTTATCAAGGATGCCCCGCTGGAAAGGCGCAGCGTCCTGCCGCGCGTCATCGAGGCCCTGCCGGAGCACAGCGAGTGGCTGACCTCTCTGGGCCTGGAATCCTCCGAGTTTCTTTCGCCCCAGGTGGAGTGGGAGGCCATCCGCAAGCGCTTCCGCCGCCAGAGCCTGCTTCGCAAGAAGGAGCTGCTCGACGTCCAGATCCGGGCGATGACCGAGGGGGCCGTCCCGGCGGACGCCGAGATTCAAAAAGAGTACCAACGGGTGCTCAAGGAATTGAAGGGAAGTTGAACTTTTCCGCGCGGTCGCGCGCACAATAAAGAGAGGTGGTTAAATTCATATGTCTATTCCTTCGCACAAAGCCCTGACGGATTTGATCGAGCTCGGCAAAGAGCACGGATATCTGACCTTGGAAGAGGTCAACCGGTCCCTGACCTCGGCCACCATGTCCAGCACGGAGATCGACAGCCTGATGTCCACCCTCGAGGACCTCGGCATCGAGGTGGTGGACCGCAAGAAATGGAAAGGGGTCTCCCACGCCGAAAAAGAGGCCTACACGGAGGAGTACGAGGCCTCCCAGGACGTCTCCAACTCCATCCGCATGTACCTGTCGGAGATGGGCAAGGTGCCCCTTTTGTCGAGGGAGGAGGAGATTTATCTGGCGCGCAACGTGCGCGAGAAGGAAAAGGAGCTCCGCTTTCTGGTGCTGGAGTCGCCCATCACGATGCGCGAAATCCGCAGTTGGGAGACCTTGATCGAGCAGCAGGAGATGACCCCCAAAGAGCTCATGCCGCGCGGGCGAAAGTCGGCTTACGAGCTGGCCGGCATGCGCCGCAGGATAAAGTCGGTGGCCCAGTTCATCAACCGGGCCGAAAAGTCCATCGAGAAGCTGCGCGAGCAGATGCGCGCCGTTGGCACCAAGAGCGCCAAGCGCAAGCGGGTGGCGGCGATGATCGACGCCCGCGTCAAGGAGATCGTGCTTAAGATCATCAGCTTGAACTTGAACCAGGACAAAATCAAGCGCTTGACCAATAAAATCAAAAACCTGGCCTCCCGCATCCAGGACTGCCATGACGAGTTGGAGCGCTACGCCCAAAAATTCGGCATGACCCACACGGCCCTCAAGGGCTTGTACGAGCAGCACAAAAAGGGGGACCTCAGCGCCCAGTCCTTCAGGGTCAAAACCCGCTTTTCGCCCACGGGGGTGGCCTCCGCCGTGGAGAATATCCAAGCGGTGGAAGAGCGCCTCGACCGGCTGACGCACACCGTGCCGATTCCCGTGCACCAATTCATGGAGCTCAACCGCAAAATCGTCTCCTTGGAGAGCCAAATCCTGGTCGACAAGCTCAAGCTCATCAAGGCCAACCTGCGCCTGGTGGTTTCCATCGCCAAGAAGCACGTCAACTCCAACCTGGAGCTTTCCGACCTCATCCAGGAGGGAGGGTTGGGGCTGATGAAGGCGGTCGAGAAGTTCGAGTACAAGCGGGGATTTAAGTTTTCGACGTATGCCACGTGGTGGATCCGCCAGTCGATCAACCGCGCCATCGCCGACCAGGCGCGCACGATCCGCATCCCGGTGCATATGAAGGAGCTGGTGTCCAAGCTAATGAAGGTGACCCGCCGCTACCGGCAGGAGTTCGGCCGGGACCCGAAAATCGAGGAGTACAGCAAGCACCTGCACCTTTCCATGGACCGGGTCAAAAACGTGCTCAAAATCATGCAGGAGCCCATTTCTCTGGCCACGCCCATCGGCGAGGAGGAGGAGTCCCATCTGGAGGATTTTATCGAGGACAAGACGGGCGTGGCGCCGTCCCACTCCGCCGTGTCCTATTTGCGGCGCAAGGAAGTGGAGAAAGTCTTAAGCACGCTCACCGACCGCGAAGCCAAGATTTTAAAGCTCCGCTTCGGGCTGGATTCGGGCTATCCGAGGACCCTCGAGGAAGTGGGAAGGATTTTCAAGGTAACGCGGGAAAGGGTGCGCCAAATCGAGGCCAAAGCCATACGCAAGCTGCGCCATCCCAGCCGCAGCAAATCCCTGCGCGACTACACCGAGGATTGGTTGCAGTAAGGGCCTGTCAAACAATAACTGAATCAAATTGGAGGGCCAAGTTTAACGCAGAAATTACCCAAAATAGGCCCTCCCCGAAGGGGCCGGAGGCTTTTACCCCATGGCGGCGTTGCTCATCGCTTACATACTTTTCAAGTATGCTCGCTCTTACGCGCCTTGCCCTGGGTCAAAATCCCCTCGGCCACATTGACTCAGTTATTGCTTGTCAGGCCCAAGCCTTATTTTTTCTTGAAGGTTTCCCTGAGCCATTCGGCGGCGAGATCTTTGCCGCCCAGGCCGAAAGCCAGGGCGAGACAAAAACCGGCCGAGGCCAGAACGATGTTAAGGCTCGAAGCCAGGATTTCGGCGCGCAGCCCGAGCTGGTCGAGCGCCATCAAGCCCGCGAAGATGATGACCGTCACGTAGGTGCCTTTGGAAAGGGTTTCGCCGCCGCGCAGGTTGTTGGTTCTGGCCGCGTCTCCGACGATGTCCGAAAGAAAGCCGCCGAAAAGAATGCCCCCCGCCAAAACCAGGATCGCCGCCACGAGCTTTGGAAAAAACATCAAAAACTTCTGAAGCAGCTCCGAAACCACCGTCAACTGTATCGCGTTGGAGGCGGAGATGATAAAAACCAGCAAAATCAGCCAATAAACGGCGAAGGACAGGGCGTAGGTGGGCGATTTTCCCAAGCCCAGCCGCGCCATCACCTCGTTGATTCCCACGCGGCTCGTTATTTGGTCAAAACCGGCTTTTTCAAGTATTTGCTCGAAAACGGTCTTGAAGATTCGGGAGAGATAGAGGCCGGCGAGCACCAAAACGAAGGCGGCGACGAAGTTCGGAATCTGCCACACCAAACGCTGCCCTATATTAAGGAAGGGATCCAAAATCAAGGTGATAAGCTGCTGCAGCATGCGATGTCCCGTTGTCTACATTATATGACTTAAAGGATGTTTCCGCTAATTCGTTTTTTTTCCCGTTTTCTCACTTTACCACTCTACCACTGACCACTTGATCACTGACCACTTCCCCCCTGCCACTCTATCACTCTACCACTTTATCACTTCCCCTTTTATCACTCCCCTAATAGTGACCAAAATCACCTTGACAAGAACGGTTCCCCCTGTTAGCCTTATTAACGGGGGTGGCATTCATGTCGGTGTTTTTTAACCGGCCTCAATACGCTTTGTATGTACGGCTGCTCGCGGTCTCTTTCGCTCCAGCCGCTCTCTTTGCCCCCATCCAAGCCTCGGCCGCGACCATCGTGTCGGCCGCGCGGGGCCGCGTCGAAGTCAAGGAATCCGGCGAGCGGCGCTGGAGGCGCGTGCGCGTCCCGCGGACGCTGGCCAGCGGCGACCAGGTGCGCACCGGCTGGGTCTCCAGCGCTGAAATCCGCTTCGACGACGGCTCCAAAATGGTGGTCGGCGCAAACGGCTCTTTCATGCTTGAAAAATCGGAAAGCGCGCTGCAGCAGGTGCGCATGAATTTGGGCAAGCTCCGCGCCTGGGTGCGCAAGCGCAGCGCCAGGAGCTTCCGCGTGCAGACCCCGACGGCGGTCTGCGCCGTGCGCGGGACGGAGTTCGCCGTCGACGTGGCCCGGGGCAGCGGCAACACCCGGGTGGACCTCTACAACGGCCTTCTGGCCGTGTCCGACAACCGCGGCCGGGAGCTGCTGCTCACTCCCAATCAGAGCGTGCAGGTGACCCCGGGCGGCATGAGCGCGCCCCGGCGCTTTTCCGACATGCAGCGCAGCCTTCAGACGCAGACCCGCCAGGAGATGCGCCAGGAAGTTTCCCTGGAGATGAGCAAGGAGGAGGTTTTATCGGCCGCGGCGCGCGAGATGAAGATGGCCGAATACCAGCAGGGAAAAACGATGATCGACGTGAGCGGAAACCGCGTGCGACTGGAGCAGTACATCCTGCGGCCCAAACCGGACCAATTCAAGCTCGTGGTCTTAAACGAGCGCGCCGACCGCTTCGATTATTTTTATTATTTGGGCCAATTCAACACCACCCTTCCGACCGACCTGAGCACGGCCCTCCGGCAGCTTCCGGGCTGCATAGCCGCCGCCTGCGGCTATTACCTGACGGGCTACGAGACGGGGCGCTCCAACACCCAAGACGGCATCCGGGAAGTCGCCCTGGGGGGCCACCAGGTGGACGTCAATGCCAATTTGGACAGCAACGACAACGTCGCCTCCCTTTACGATCCCAAAACCGACGCCTTCCTGAACGTCTCGGGCCAAGGTGTGTTTCAAACTTTATTTGATAATTACGGCTTTTATATCAACGGCAGCCTCAAATATGGCTGGACCGGGACCAGCATTACGAGCTACAGCGACGCCACCCCCGCCTCGACGGCCGACCCCATCACCGGCGCGTCTTTGACGACGGCGCTTCCGACGCGCTCGGCTCCCTCGCTTTGGTCCACGACCGACATGCACCAGGTCATCCTGGAGTCCTACGGCGACGGGACCTTCACCTTGTGGGACAACTACATTATTTCCGATGAGGGAAAGATCGCGAAATCATCCGATTTCGCCGGAATCACCTCAGGCGCCCAATTTAAGTCGGTGCTGCTGAAGTGGAATTACGAGCAGGTGATAACCGCTTCGGAGTTTCAGGGAAGGAAGATAGATTTAGTGGTGGCGCCGAAAATCCTAATAGAATCAGGATTGATACCGTGAGAAGAATAAGTGATCAGTGATCAAGTGATCAGTGGTCGAGTGGGAAAGTGGCAGAAAAGTGATCAAGTGATCAGTGGTCGAGTGATCGAGTGGTAATTGGGAAGTGGTAGAGTGATAAAGTGATAGAGTGGAAAGCGAGCGATCGAGTGGTCGAGTGAAAAAAACGCCAAGTCAATTAGATACAGCGCGAAGCGAATGCCGTCCCTGCCCGGATGCTTTGCCCTACTGCTCT
>MGUX01000073.1 GCA_001800185.1 Elusimicrobia bacterium RIFCSPLOWO2_12_FULL_59_9 | reverse complement strand
CGGCATGCCACCTGCTTGACCCCCAATACTTTGGAGGCCTGGCAAGGCATGCGCCTGATACCCAAAGACGGGCAAGCGCACGTCGAAGCGCTTGGAAAAAAAATTCTTCAGCGGCTTCGCTTAACGGCCTTGCTGCTGACGCAGGGAGAAGAGGGCATGACCCTGTTTGAGAGCGCCCCGCGTCTGAGAATCACCCACATCCCGACGACGGCCGCTCAGGTGTTCGATGTCACGGGCGCCGGCGACACCGTAATCGCCGTCTTAACTGCGGCCCTGGCGTGCGGCGCCGGCTTCTTGGACGCGGCCGCCATCGCCAACCATGCCGCGGGCGTCGTGATCGGCAAGCTGGGAACCGCGACGGTGACCCCTGAGGAGATCATCACCCACATCCAGCATGCAAAATAACCTCACGGCCGCCATCATCATCCCCGCCCGCTACGGCTCCACGCGCTTTCCCGGAAAAGTCCTAAAAATGTTGAACGGCAAGACCGTTCTTGAATGGTGCTACCAGGCCGCCGTCCGGTCTCAAGCGGGTCCCGTGCTCATCGCCACGGACGACCCGCGCATTCAAAAAGCGGCCGCGCAATTCAACGCGCCTTCGGTTCTGACCTCCAGCCTCTGTCCTTCCGGCACGGACAGGGTCTACGAGGCCGCAAAATCCCGGCCGGAGGACGTTATCATCAACCTCCAAGGCGACGAGCTTTTCGTCGAGCCCGACACGGTTCAAAAAATCCTATCGGCGCTGCGCCGAGACCCGGAGGCCGCCATCGCCACCGCCGCCGCGCCCCTGCTTGACGCCGGGAAAATAAACAGCCCGCACACGGTCAAGGTGGTGCTCAGCGCCCAAGGCCGCGCCCTGTATTTTTCCCGCAGCCCCATCCCGCACGCTTCCAAGACGACGCCTGGGCCGGTTTATCTTGAGCATATAGGCATTTACGCATTCCGGAAAACGTCCCTGGAGCAGTTTGTGCGCTTGCCGGTCGGCCGCCTCGAGGCGCTGGAAGGCCTTGAACAGCTTCGCGCGCTGGAAAACGGCCTTCCCATCCAGGTGGTGACCGTGGGGAGCGCGCCCGTCAACATCAACGTTCCTGAGGACCTCGAACACGCCGCAAGGCGATTAAAGGAGCAGCATGCCTAAATACATTTTCGTTTCCGGCGGAGTATCCAGTTCTTTGGGCAAGGGCATCTCGGCCGCGTCCCTGGGGCGGCTGCTGGAATCGCGCGGCCGCTCCGTCACCATGCTCAAATGCGATCCGTATATCAACGTGGACCCCGGGACCATGAATCCCTACCAGCACGGCGAGGTCTTCGTGACCGATGACGGGGCCGAAACGGACCTGGATTTTGGACATTATGAACGCTTTTTGGACGTCGATATGCGGCGCATCAACAACATCACGACCGGCCAAATTTACGCTTCCGTCATCGCCAAGGAACGGCGCGGCGACTACCTCGGCGACACCGTCCAAGTCATCCCCCACATCACCGACGCCATCAAACGGCAGTTTAGAGCCGTGGCCAAAGGCCACGACGTCGTGATCATTGAAATCGGCGGAACCGTCGGCGATATCGAGAGCCTTCCTTTTTTGGAGGCCGCCCGGCAGATGAAGCAGGACGTGGGCGAGGAGAACGTGATTTATGTCCACGTCACTCTGGTCCCGTACCTGCGCTCCTCCAATGAGATCAAGACCAAGCCGACCCAGCATTCGGTTGGAAAACTGCGCGAAATCGGCATCGACCCCGATTTAATTATTTGCCGCTGCGAACAGCCCATCAGCAGGGAGATCCGCGACAAAATCTCGCTGTTTTGCAGCGTCCCTCGAAAAGCCGTCATCGACGCCCCCGATGTCGCCTCCATTTACGAAGTTCCGGCGCTTTTTCAAAAACAGGGCGTCGATTCGCTGATCTTGAGGCGCCTCGCCATCCGGTCCTCCCGGAAAGATTTGAACCAATGGCACAAGTGGATATCGCGCCTTAAGTCTCCCTCCGGCCAGAGGGCAACTATCGCCGTCGCCGGCAAATACACGGACCTTCGCGACGCCTATAAATCGCTGCAGGAAGCCATTATTCATGCCGGCGTCCATAACGGTGCGAAGATGGATATCCGCTATGTCGACGTGGACCGGGCGGACCTGGTCCAGGAGCTCAAAAAGTCCGACGGGATCATCATCCCCGGCGGCTTTGGGGACCGCGGGGTGGAGGCTAAGATAGGCGTGGCGCGCTTCGAGCGGCGAACCAAGACGCCTTTTTTGGGCATTTGCCTCGGCATGCAATGCGCCGCGATTGAAATCGCGCGCAATTTGGCCAAGCTCAAGAACGCGAACTCCACGGAGTTCGACCGCGGCACCCCCCACCCCGTTATTTCCATGCTCGAGGGGCAAAGATCGGTCACCCAAAAAGGAGGCTCCATGCGGCTCGGCGCCTACCAGTGCCGCATCCTTGCCGGATCCCAGGCCCGCTCGATCTACCGCCGGCCGCAAACGACGGAGCGTCACCGCCACCGCTACGAATTCAACAACCGCTACAAACAGGCGCTTGAAAAGGCCGGATTGAAGGTGGTCGGCGTCGAGCCCGCGCAAAATTTGGTCGAGATCGTGGAGTTTCAGCCGCATCCCTGGTTCATCGCGGTCCAGTTTCACCCGGAATTTAAGTCGAGGCCGAACAGGCCCCATCCATTGTTCCGCGCCTTCGTGGGAGCCTGCCTCCGGAATTCCCGGAGGCGCCGACGCGCCACTGGCGCATCCGGGTCCCCGCAGCACTGCGAAGTGGGCCGCCGCGCGCGCAAATGACCCAAGCTCTGGTTCGACATGGGAGTTCGATAAATACTTAAATATGCCTATCATACTGAAACCGCGTTCCGTCAAAGTCGGGGATGTTCTTTTTTCCAACCGCTCCCCGCTGGTGTTCATCGGCGGCACCTGCGCGCTGGAGTCCGAATCCTTGTTGTTGCGGGTCGGGCGCCATCTCCGGGATATCGCGCGCAAATCGGGCTTCGCCTTCGTTCTGAAATGCTCCTTCGACAAAGCCAACCGCACCAGCCTCAAATCCTTCCGCGGCCCCGGATTGGAAAAGGGCCTGCAAATTCTGGCCCGCGTCAAAGAAAAACTTCAAGTTCCCCTTTTGACGGACGTGCATGAAACGTGGCAGGCCGAGCCCGTGGCCCGGGTGGCCGACATCCTGCAAATTCCCGCCTTTCTTTGCCGGCAAACGGACCTATTGCTCGCCTGCGGGCGAACTCAAAAGACGGTGAACATAAAAAAGGGGCAATTCATGACCCCTTGGCAGATGAAGCACGCCATTGACAAGGTGCAATCGACCGGCAACCGGCGCATCTTGCTGACGGAGCGCGGCAGCAGCTTCGGTTACGGGAACTTGGTGGTCGACATGCGCTCGCTGGAGATCATGAAGGGTTTCGGTTATCCGGTCATCTACGACTGCACGCACTCCGTTCAGCTCCCGGGCGCCCTCGGCGGCGCGAGCGGAGGCCAGCAGCAATTCATCCGGCCGTTGGCCCGGGCCGCGACCGCGCTGGGAATTTCCGGCATTTTCTTTGAGACTCACCCGGAGCCCGGCCGGGCGCTTTCGGACGGAACCAACGCCATCCCGATGAATGAAGTTCAAACTCTCGTGCGCGACCTCAGATCCATCGATGGAATCGTCAAGCGATTTACGAAGGGGGCCGCCGCGCCACGTCACGCTCCACCGGAGCTTCCATCGTCCCTGAGCACTGCGAAGGGGCTGGCGCATCCGGGTCCCCGCCCCCGCTCCAGAGGAGCGGGACGATTGAAGCCGCAGCGCGGCGTGTCGAGCACTGCGAAGGGGGCCGTCCCATGAAATGTCCCAATTGTTCGGCTGAAAACAAGGACGCGGCCAAAATCTGCAAGAAGTGCGGCAGGGATTTCCGCCTCCCTCCGGCCTGGTTTCCGAATTGGCGGTGGCATGTCCGGACGCTGGCGAGCATCTATGTTTGCCTCATCCTCGTCTTTTTCGTCGTCAAATATGCCCTGCGGCAACTGCCGCCGCCCTATCACATCCGGGACATTCCGCCGGAAACCACCCCTTGGCTGAAATACAGAGGGAAATGAAAGCCCGAAAACCGGCGATCCTCAAACGCGCGCAAGAGGTGCTCCGCATCGAAGGCGAGGGCATCTTAAACCTCCTCCGGCGCCTGGATCGCTCCTTTGAAAACGCCGTCGACATCCTTTTTTCGACGCAAGGAAAAGTGGTGGTCATCGGCATGGGAAAATCCGGGCTGATCGGCCGCAAGCTCGCCGCCACCTTTTCTTCGACCGGAACGCCTTCGCTTTTCCTGCATCCAGCGGAAGCCCTGCACGGCGACTTAGGCATGCTCAGCCGCTCGGACACGGCTCTGATGTTGTCTTATTCCGGGGAGACCGAAGAGATCAAGCGCCTCATCCCGTCCCTGAAGAGCAAAAACATCCCCGTCGTCGCCATCACGGGAAAACCTCGCTCGCAACTGGCCTTAAGAGCCGACGTGGCGATTTTAACCGCGGTGTCGCGCGAAGCTTGCCCCTACAATATCACGCCCACCGCCTCCACGACCGCGATGCTGGCCATGGGAGACGCCATCGCAATGGTTCTCATGCAGATGCGCGGTTTCGGGGAAAAAGATTTCGCCCAGCTTCATCCGGGCGGGTCTCTGGGAAAGCTCCTCACCCTCAAGGTCAAGGACCTCATGCGAACCAAAGCTCAAAATCCCGTCACCTTCCAGGATAAGACGGTTCGGGAGGCGCTTTTTGTCATGAGCCGTACCCGATTGGGGGCGACCAGCGTCGTGGACCGCGCCGGGCGGCTGGTGGGTTTTTTTACCGACGGGGATCTTAGAAGGCAACTCCAGAGCGACCGGAAGGCTCTGGAGCGCAAATTATCGGAGGTCATGACGCGCTCTCCGGTAACGATGTGTCCGGAAGATCCGGCTCAGAAAGCCGCCATTTTTTTCAACAAAAATAACATCGACAATCTGCCGGTGGTCGACCCGGCCTCCCGCAAACCTGTCGGAATTTTAGATGAGCGGGACCTGCTGTCGGAAGGGCTCGTTTAGAGCGCGCCCATGACCGCGTCGCGCTGCGTCAATGCGGGAGGCGGCGATCGAGGCAAAGGCGGCTTGCTGCGCCGCGCAGGCATCGCGGCGACCGGCTTTTTTTGCGTCGCGGCATGGATGGCCGCCTGCAGCGGCGCCTCTCCATCTCCCAAGCGCGTGATCGAACAGAGAATCAAGCGCCTGCATTTAATCGCGGACGCCGACGGGAAGCGAAGCTGGGAATTGCGGGCTGTAGAGGCCGAACTCCTGGACGACCCCCCCAAAGCGCTGCTTACGGAGCCGCAAATCTACTTTTTCAAGAACGGAGCCCGGATATCCCAAGTGAGCTCGCGGCGAGGCGAAGTGTTTACCTCAAGCCACGACATTCATCTGTCTTCGGCGGTGGTGTTCGAGTCTTTGACCGACTCCACGACGCTACGCACCGACTCCCTGCGTTACTCCTCCAAGCGGGACAAAATCTTCACCCAGTCCCGCGTCGCGGTGACCCGTCCCGGGGGCCGGATTGACGGGCAGGGGCTTGAGGCCGCGCCAGACCTGTCCGAAATCAGGATCAAAAACCAGCATTCAGTGATCTCACGATGAATTTCAAATTCCTCTTCCGCGCGATCGCATTGACGCTGATGTGGGCTGCCAGCGCCGACGCGGCGCCCTCCGACATTCAAGGGCGCGCCATCCGCAGCGACCAATGGGTCATCCGCCGGAAAGAAAAAGAGGAAGAATTCATCGGCAACGTCTCTTTTCAATCTGAGCAAGCGCAGGTCAGCTCGGATTGGGCACTGATCAGAGACGAGCAGATATTCAGCGCCCGCGGACATCTCCACATAGAAAAAAAAATAGCCGAAAACGAGCGGCTGGAACTATGGGGGGACGAGGGGGTTTATTCAGAGACGGAGGGAAAAGCCCGAGCCGAAGGCAACCTCCGATTCCTCCACTCCGCGGCCGGCGCTTTCCGCAGCGGCGCGGCGGACAAAGCCCTTTGGGACGGCGGACTTCAACAACTCACCCTGACCGGCCGCGTCCGCCTGACCGGTCCCGATTACTCCGCCTGGAGCCGTCAAGCGGTTTACGATCGCCCAACCGGCGAGATCGCCCTTGAAGGCGGAAGGCCGGTGGTTCGCGCCCAGGATCGCGATTGGACCTCCGAAATCCAGGCTGAATATATTTTATTGGATTTGCGCCGCCAGAGGATCGCGGCGAGGGGGCAGGTTCACGGGTGGATCAATTTTGAAAACAATACCCCAGGACACTGAGCATGCAGCTTAAAGCCGCCAATTTGACCAAGGGGTACCGGAACAAGCCCGTGATCAAGGGCATCAGCCTCCACGTCTCTTCGGGAGAGGTGGTCGGGTTATTGGGGCCCAACGGCGCCGGAAAGACGACCACCTTTTACAGCATCGTCGGTTTTATTCGCCCAGAGTCGGGGGATATTTATCTCGATGAGGAGCCCATCACCCATTTGCCGATGTATGCGCGCGCACGCAAGGGACTCGGATATCTGGCGCAGGAGCCGACCGTATTTAAAGGCTTGACCGTGGATCAGAATCTCCGGGTAGTTTTGGAACGCAACATCAAGGACCGGCGGGAGCAATCAAAACTGATTGACCAGCTTCTGCATGATTTCGGGCTCGCCAAATTAAAGGACCAAAAAGCATGGACCCTTTCGGGCGGCGAGAAGAGGCGGCTGGAAGTCAGCCGGGCCATGATTCAAAAACCGAAAATTATCCTGCTGGACGAGCCTTTTGTCGGAATCGATCCCATCACCATCAGCGAACTGAAGGATTTGATTCAACGCCTCAAGAGCCAAGGCCTTGGAATTCTGATCACCGACCACAATATACGCGAAACCCTGACCATCA
>MGUX01000072.1 GCA_001800185.1 Elusimicrobia bacterium RIFCSPLOWO2_12_FULL_59_9 | reverse complement strand
TTATCGGGATGGAGAAGAAAAAGCGGCTGGCTGAGCTGAAGAAAAGGCGGGAGAAGTTGGTGAAAGAGGCCTGGGAAAAGGGCCTGAAATCCGTGGTGGGAAAGGCCCGGAATCTACTGTCGGCGGCCGAGAACAAGATTCGGAAGCTCTATGACTCAGAATTGAGCGGTCTCAAAAAGGAGGCCGCGCAGAAGAAGAAGGCGGCGAAGGAAAATAAACGGGATCTTGAGGCCAAGGAGCAGGCGCTTAAGCAGTTTAAGAAGAATTCATCCTCATGAAAAAATCGCTGAGTCTGTTGCTGGTTCTGGGTTTGGCCCTGTCCCCCCTGCAGGAGGCGGCGGCGGCTTTCCGCGGGCGGTCCTCACGGCCTGCCTCGGGGCGCATCCAACGGCCCGCCCGGCCGGTTAAAAAGACCCGCGGATTCAATAAGCCCGTGATTCGGGCGGAGGCCGGCAAACCGCTTTCGACGAGGACGGCCGGCAAAACGGGCAGCCGCGCTCCGGCGGCCGATCTTTCCCCCCATGCTCCGTCGGCGACGCCGGCTTTAAAGAAATTCGCCGCCGACATGGAAAATCAGAACGCCGGGGAGGGGAAGGAAGACGACGTCAAGTTCGCCTACGCGATGCTGCGGCAAGTTTACGACCAGCCCTTGGGTTTGGACCGCCAGGAGACGGGCGGCGTTTCGGCGAGGCCTCCGGTATATGGAAATGGAAAGCAGCTTCGTCCGCTTCGATTTAACGGGGACCCCGCCAAGGAGTTCGTCGTCGTGCGAAGAATCCGAGGAGAACCCGGGAGCAAGTGGTTTGAGAGCAGCCGCGCCTACTGGCGGGACTATCAAGCGGGAAACCGCGTCGAGGTGACGACGGGTAAAACCCGGGACAAAGGGCAAGGCGGAGCCTTTGTGAGCCAGGTGTCGGCCGCCAAAACGGTGCCCATCGAGAAGCTGAGCAAATCGGATCTTCGGGGAATGGAATTTTTTAGCGAGCGTCAAATCCAGAGCAAAGCCCTGGGGTGGCTGCGCGAAAAGCTGGTGGGAATTTTAAGACATATCGATATCCGCAACGCGAAACGCTATGGGGAATGGAAAAATAAGGCCGAATTGCGAAAGCTTTTGTCCGTGGACCCGGTCAATCTCAAGAGTCTGGTGCGGGTGATCAGCCTGAAATCGACGGACCTTATCCGCCGGGAGAAAGAGGAAAAGGACCGGTCCAAAGACAAGGATTGGGAACCCGCCGCCCGGCCGGATGTCCCCGCGGTGCTTTCCGATGGGCACCCGTTGAGGGAACAGAGCCGCTACCATCCCAAGGTGGTTTTTCTCGACGCGGCGCTGATCCGGGAGCCGCCTTCCGCGAGGATCGTCGACTATATGACCAATTTGAAGAAAAACGGCATCACCTTGGCGGTGCTGCAGGACGGGCGGGAATTCGGCTCTAGAGAAGACGACGATTTTCTTCATAAAGTGTTGCTGAAGAATTTGCAGCCGTCCATGCGGAACTCCTTTCTATCCTACAACTTCGTCTCAATCAGCGAAGGAGGCTCCGTTATTTCCATCTACAAAAACGGCCGTCCCTCGCCTGTCAGCGTCAACGGCTTCAGCGCGGATGATTTTCGCGCCTTCCGGCGGATAGCCTTGGACTTGGCGGTGGAGCAAGGCTGGACGCCCGAACAACAGGAGGGGCTGCGGGAGAACTCGAGCGCCGGTTCCTTCGAAATCGATTTGCCGGAGGGCGTTTCTGCCGAAGTTTGGAAAGGTCGTTTTCAGGAAAAATTGGCGGGGGAGCAGCTCGCTTTTACGCCTGAAGTGCGGTTGGACGATCAAGGGAAAACCAAATTTAGAATCCGCAAGACCACGGCGATTGATTCGGTGGGCCGCATCTATGCGGCAATGGGCGACCAGCTCGGAACGCGCGCCAGCCAAAGGGAATCGGTGTGGCTGACTCAAAATCCGGATATGTTAAAAGCGGTGCCGGACGCGGTCAAGCCGTCGGAGTATTTTGAAAAAGACTCCGGCATCGAAGGCAACGCGCTGCTCGACGTGGAAATGCAGGCGATTTTAGGCGAGTGGACCGAACAGCGTCCCAACGATTACAGAACTTCGGCTTCGTCCATCAAGTCCTATAAATATGACAGGCGCCGCTGGATCGAAGAAAAACTCTATTACCGGCGGAGGGGAGGCACCCCCGCGCAGACGTTCAAGGGCCATGTGGCGCACTATACTTTGGATTGGGCACTGGATCAAATCCAGCATCAGGGGCGCCGTCCGACCCCGGATGAAATCACGGCTAAATTTTACGCCGTCTGGGAGCAGGAACTCGCGGAAGAAGAAGGCCCCATCCTCATGCCCGAGCGGGGCGACAACCTGGGAGATTATAAATTCGGCGGCGCCCAGGAAGCCATCGGCATCGTGGATCAGGTCGCGGCGTTTATGGCGCAAGAAGGCTACGAGGTATACGGCCGGGAGATTCCCATAAGCTACATCATGCGCAAATATGGGAAAAATTCCCGCAAAGTCGGCGATGTGCTGGCCCGCTATATGTTCCGGGGCGCTTTTGACCTGGTGCTGGTCAAGCGGGACCCCAAGGGCGAGGTGGCCGATTTAGTCATCGCCGACTTCAAGACCAATTCCGTCCGGCCCGCCTGGCAGTTGGAAAAAGATGAGCAGGTTTTGATCTACCGCTTGTTCGCGGTGACGGAGAGCGGCAAGTTTATGGACGCCTCTAAATGGGCGGAGCTTCCTGTGCCTTATAAGTCGGCGGGCGGAGAGAAGCGGAAGCTTAGAGGTGTTCGCGTCGTGTTTTTTTACCCTTCCGAATGGGTGGAGCCCGAGTTCAGCGCCATCGCCCTGGACAAGGCGCGGGGCAAAATCATGCGGGAAGTCGCGGTGATGATCAAGACGACGGAGGAGGAGCGCGCGAAAATGGAGGCGCGTAAAAAGCGGCAGGCCAGGATGGAGGAAAGGCACGGCAGGTCCAAATGACTCTTCCATCAAGGAAAGCTTCGGCAGCCGCCCTTTCGGCCGGTTTTTATTCAGGGCGGTTTTTTTTGTTCAAAGGTATCATGAATAAGAGGTTGCCTCTGCCATTGATTGGGACGGTTCTCTGCGCGGCATTAATCGTCACCGCGCCGGGACTCCCCTGCTATCAGGCGCTGGGAGCGGTGGCGGGCAGGAGCCGGACCGGGGCCGGCCGCCGACACGATTCGCTTTCCGCCGGGCCCTATCGCAGTTTTGCCGTCCGGATGAAGACCGGCGGCACGATCCATTTGCGGGGACCGCGTTCGGTCGCGTCAAACCCGCGCTGGTTTCCCGCCGCGGCGGTTCAAAAGAGCGCGCCGCCGACCGCTCTTAAGGCGGCCCAAATTCGGACCCGCGAATTGACCCCCTACTTGAAGGTGGTCGCTGAACCGAACCTGTCAACGGACGGGGCCTATTCGGCCGGACAGGGAATTGAAGAGGTCATGCTTGGGGAAAAGCGCCTAATCACAGACCCGGCGGCCTCCGTTGAGTCCGGCGTAGTTGCGGGGTCTTTGGGGGCGCGCGCCCCTCCGGCGGCGCCGGAGTCCAAGAGTCATTTTGGAAAATGGGCGGGTTCTTTGTCTTTGGCGGGAATGCTTTCGGTCGCCGCTCCAGCGGCGGCCTCGGCAGGCGCCGCCGGTGGATTATCCTGGGCGGCCCCCGTTGCGTCCGCGCTTTCCGAGGTGGTGTCCGGGCTTTCGTTGGCTTTGCCCAGTTTGGCAGTCACCCTTCCGGCGGGGGCGCTTTACGGCTATTTGTCCTACAAAATAATTCAGCGCGCCGCCCGCACCATCGTGCAAGGCAAACCTGATCCTGTCGTCGGGTATGACACGACGCCGCTGGTCGTCGGCGGAATGGCGCTGCTTTTTTTCGGTTTGGGCATCGGTTCGGTTCCCGGCTTCGCGGAGGCCTGGCCTTCGTTCAGCGGTCTCATCCACCAGACGATGGGCGTTCGGTTGTTTGATTTGCCCTTTACCGTCCCAGCCGCCTGGCACCCGGTTATTTTCGGAGCTCATTTTCCTCTTTTTTCACTCATTGGCACTTTATCGGCGCTGAAAGGTTCGCGCTCCGGGCTGAAGCGATTGCAGGGAGATTTCGAGCGGGAGCAAAAAAACCGGGAGGCCCAAAGCGAAAGCGCGGCCATGAAAAAGCCGGAGGTCCGGCCCGAGGAGGCAAGGGGCCTTTCCGCCTCCTCCGGAGAGAAAAGGGAGTCTTGGCTGGCTGTGTTCAAAAATTATTTTAAGAGCCTTTGGCGGGTCTCTCCGGTCGCCGCCGAAAGCGCGCTTAGCCGGGGGCCGGAGCCGCCCGGGCCCCCGCTGGATATGGTCGGGCTCGTCGGCAATGCGGTCGCCAAGATACTTTCCGTGGGGGTATTCACGGTGACCGGCATCGCTTTTTATGTCGTCGCGATGGACAAAGCGGGGGGGCCGGGCTTGGCGCTGCTGATGTCTTTGGGATCGCTCCTTTCAATTTCCTTGACGAATTGGACGGGCAAGCTTTTTGATGAGAATGCGCCCGTGTACGGCATGTCGCTTTCCACGCTGGTTCGCTTGGCCGCCAACGCGGCTTTCGCGTTTTTCTACGATAGGAATTTCCTTGGGTGGCCTTTTATGGTGCTTCTGGGCCTTTCCTTGGTCAATGGTTGGATTTTAAACAGCATCATGAACGGCGAACGCATCGTGCTGCGGGACATGATAGGCAGCTCCTCGGCCAAAATCCAAGACCCGGCGGTGCAAAAGGCGCACAGAAAAATCATTCATGAGCGGCAGAAGACGACCAACGCGATCTTCGCTTTGTTTTTTGTCGGCATCCAGGTTCTCTTCGGAATTTTCTTAAAGGGGGGTGGGTGGGTGGATGCGTACGGGGCCTCCGCCATTTATAAGCTCGGCGCGGTGGCCCAGATTCCTATTGTTTTGATTTACCTGGCGACGCTGCCGGACCGCGCCGAACTGGACCAGGCGGCCCTCACCGGCCGGGCCGCCACCTTCACGGAGCGCCTTAAGAAGACGGGCGTCAAGAGCCGCGAGTTGTTGAAGCTTCTGGTTTCGATGGCCGTTTCGATGCTCTTTACGACTCCCAAGCGTTGGATACAGATATCGGCGCGGACAATCAAGGAGATTTTCTCTCGCGCGCTCAATAAAGGGACGCCGGCGGAGGCCTCGGCTTCGGGCAAGCCTTCTTCGGTTTGGCGCTATATCCTCATCGCGGGCGTCACCCTCACGGCGGCGGCGGTGGCGATTTGGCTCCAATCGCCTTTGGTGGCGAGCCTCGCGTTTCTGGTGATCGTGCCGCTTTCCCCCGGGTTTAAATTTCTCTGGAATAACGCCTTCATGCGCACGGCCATGGTCTATACGACCATGGGCGCCGTCGTCATATTTCCATTGCGCAACGTCGTTCTTCCTATCCTGGCCAAGGCGGCGGAATCTTTTCCGGGAATGGCGGCGGCTTCGCACGGCACGGGTCAAGGCTTGGTGCTGGGGCTTTTGATCGGCGCCCTGTTTATGGGCCAATTGTTGGGCAATATAGCGATGGTGAACCTTCCTGATTCTTGGAAGCCTTTTTCGGGAATTTACAAGTCTCAAACCCTCGCGGAGAACGCGAAACCGTTTCACCATCTTGCCAGGCAGGCCGTACTGTCGGCCTTGGTGACCGGGTTATTGGCGCTGACGATGCCGCAGTTGGGCTGGTGGTCTTTGGGGGCGATACCGGCCGTGATTTATTTGACGGCGCCCATGCTGCCTGGAACCAGCATATTGAGGTCGGCCATGCTGGCCGGAGTCTGGGCCTGGATTTATTTTTTCCTCTTTCCCCAGGGGGCGGCCGTGGCGCCGTTGTGGAAGGCCTTGGCGGCGACCCTGGGCAGCGGGCTGACCGCGGGCATTTTTGCTGCCGCTCCGTATGTTTCTGAAAAGGTCTGGGTTCAGGGCAACACGGCCAGCCTGCTGAGCGTGGTCGCCCTGGGAGCCCTTTACCTCAAGTTCCAATACGTTCCGCTGCTGTTTGTGGCCCTGGCGGTTATCGGCCTTTTCAATAACCCGGCAGGCCATATTTTAACTTCCTATTTCAGGGAAGAGTCCTACTCGAAGAAATATTACGAATTCCGGGCCAGGATCGACGCCGTTCAAAGCGCTTTCTTCGCCATCGCCCTCTCGTTCGGTTATGGGTTTTTGCGCTATCTGGCCGGGGTGTCGGGAACCCCGGCCGCTTTTCAATCAGTGGCGATGCCCGTCATCGGAGCGGGTCTTGCGGCGATGGCGGTTTTATATTGGGGCGCGCCCAAAGTATATCCGCTGAAATCCGCGGCCGCCAAGAGCGTCAGCGAAAAATTCCCGAATTGGCTGCGGAAAATTTTCAACGGCAGGGATGGAGAAAAGCTCGCCGGTATTAAAGAAATTGCCGGCGGCTGGACGTCTTTGTTCCGGCCCAAAAGGCCTAGAAACGGGTAACCGTAGGGCCTACGGGGCGCTGGGTCCAATGTTATGGGGAAATTAGGTCTTTGGACCCTATGGAGCGGCGGGATATTGGTTTACAATATAAAAGCAGCAAGGGACCAAAGGTTTTAGCGGGTGTTTATTAAAAGGATGATTATGAACATGGAAATGCAAGAGGAACTTCGGGTTCAGGAGATGCAGCCTGATATTATGGTCGTCGATGACGACGCTCACTTTCGAGAGACCATCACCGATGCTCTGTCATTGAAACAAATTCAGGTTTTTTCCGTCGCCTGCGGCCAGGAAGCGATGCGCTGTCTTAAGGACATGACCCCTTCGTTGATCCTGCTGGATGTGCAGCTTCCGGATGTGCATGGATTTGAGCTGTGCCGCGCGCTCAAGCGCCACCTAAAGCTGAAAAATGTTCCGGTGGTTTTCTTGTCGGCCCGCTACACGGAGCCGGCGGACCGCGCCGAAGGCCTTTTGGCGGGAGCCGACGCCTACCTTTCCAAGCCCGTCAACATGGACACCTTGTGGGAAGAAGTTAGATATCTTCTTGACAAGCCGAAGTGAAGTGTGCTAACCTCCTAAACATCGTCAGTGGTTTCCAATCAGTTGCGCAGGACCGCCTCTGGCTGTCCGCCGACCGGCGGGCAAATCTAGCGAAAACATTCCGAAACGGATCATCGCCTTAGGGAAGCTATGGAAGTTCAACTGACTGACGCCACATTCGACGAAGAGGTCCTGGGAAGCCCGCAGCCGGTTGTAGTCGATTTCTGGGCGCCCTGGTGCGGCCCGTGCCGTATGTTGGCTCCGGTCCTAGAGGAATTGGCTAAGGAATACGACGGCAAAGTGAAAATCGGCAAACTCAATACGGATGATCATTCCAACGCGGCGA
>MGUX01000071.1:17330-18932 GCA_001800185.1 Elusimicrobia bacterium RIFCSPLOWO2_12_FULL_59_9 | reverse complement strand
CGTTCCCGAGCACACGTCCTTCATGCTCGCAGGAACTTTGTAGCAGTTTTTAGATTTTAACGCAAGGGAAAAAAGGGCGGCTGTAGAACTAGTTGCTCCTGATAAAGTCACCTTGATTTCTTACCCCATTTTCGACGGGCGCAGCTAAAATCTCCGTCGAGGACCGATTCGACTCCCACCCCGCATTCGTCGTAGAATATCCTATCCTCCGACGGAGAACCCCATGCTCCAATTGAAACCAGAAACCCCCGACCTCTGGGACAGCATCCTTCCCGAAGAACTGCGTACGCTGCCCAAGGAACTGGCCCGCGTTGATGTCCTGCTTCAAGACGAGCGGCTCATGCAGCCGTTCTTGACGCGATTCAACCAAACCCAAGGACGGCCCGGTGTGCCTATCTCGACGTATCTGCGGCTGATGTACCTCAAGTTCCGCTACAAGCTCGGCTACGAAACCCTTGTCGCCGAGGTGTCCGACTCGATTGCTTGGCGGCGGTTCTGCGGCATCAGCTATCAACAGAAAGTCCCCGATGCCTCGACGCTCATCAAGCTCACGCACAAATTCGGCGACGAGACCCTCGCCGATATCCACGGCCTCATCATCGACAACCTGCGTCAGCGCAAGCTGGTGCGGGGACGCAAGATCCGAACCGATACAACGGTGATAGCCGCCGACATCCACTATCCCACCGACGCGGGCCTGCTCTACGATGGATTGCGCCGGCTTCGCCAAGGTTTGGTCAAAGTCCCGGGAATCGGACTGCGCCTGGGCCGCACGATGAAGAAGGCTAAGAGCCTGATCTTCACCATCGCCCAGTCGCTGCGCAAGCCGGACGCCAAGTCCCGGCAGCGCGTCAAGCGGATCAACCGCAAGATACTGCGCATCGTGCGCAGGACAGTGATCAAGGTCAAGCGCGTCCTGCGCCGGGTCAAGGACAAGCGGGTCCATGATCATCTGGAAACAACCTTGGGTCTGAGCGAAAAGGCGGCCGCCCAGACCGAGGTGCGTCTGGCTGGCGGCAATCCCACGGACAAACTGGTGAGCCTGGCCGATCCTGGGGCTCGGCCCATCGTCAAGGGCAAGCTGGACAAGCCCGTTGAGTTTGGGCGGACCGGACAAGTGACCCAAGACGAAAGCGGATATTTCACTCAGTACGGTGTTCATAACGGCAACCCCGGGGATGTGACGCTTCTGCCTGGCATCGTCGCCGAGCACCAGGGCCGGTTTCCGGGAGCGCTCAAGTCGTTGGCCGCGGATATGGGTTTTTCATCGCAAGAGAACCAGAACTTGCTCAAGGCGTACGGCGTTTCCAGAATAGGGATGGCTTGGCGCGGTCAGCCGCCGCCGAACATTCGCGCCAAGCAGGCTCGCCCATGGTTCAAAAAGCTCATGGCGTTTCGGGCGGGGATAGAGGGCTCGATCAGTTTCTTGAACCGGAAGTTTGGGCTCAAGCGGAGCATGTTGCGGGGAGACCCCGGGACTCGCATATGGGTTGGCTGGGTGGTGATTGCTGCCAACCTATACCGATTCGGGCAGGGACCGTAGCCGCTGGCGGAGGGAAAATCGCCCGATGGCAGAACCGAGGGAGGGGTATCCCTTCCCGT
>MGUX01000071.1:11590-17287 GCA_001800185.1 Elusimicrobia bacterium RIFCSPLOWO2_12_FULL_59_9 | reverse complement strand
CGCTGGCGGAGGGAAAATCGCCCGATGGCAGAACCGAGGGAGGGGTATCCCTTCCCGTGCACACCTGCCGGATGCCATTGTCAATTTTCATGGCGTGTTTTTCAGGAGCAACTACCTAAACTTTTTTTTAAGCGCGTGGAGAACCTGGGCGGGCACATGGGCGCTCAAGTCGCCGCCCATGCTGGCGATTTCGCGGACCATGGTCGAAGAGGTGTAGACGTAGCGCTCTTCCGGCATCAGGAAAACGGTTTCCATGCGCGGCCAGAGGCTGCGGTTCATGGACGCCATTTGAAACTCGTACTCCAAATCCGACACCGCCCTCAGGCCTCTTAAAACCACCGAGGCCTTTTTCGCCCGCAGATAATCCACGAGCAGTCCGGAAAAAGAATCGACCTCCACCTGGGGAAAGGGCTTGAGGACGGCGCGCAGCAGTCCCAGGCGCTCCTTCAGCGAAAAAGCGTATTTTTTCCGGCTGTTGTTGAGCGCGGAAACGACCACCGTGTCAAAGAGGCTGCACGCCCGGCGGATCAAATCCACGTGGCCGTTTGTGATCGGATCAAAACTTCCCGGATAAATGACGGTTCTGGGCATAACCTCTCCTCGGGGCGCGCCCCTAAGCCAAATCAATCCAATGCCACTGGTTTTGGTATAAATCGATCAGGTGCCGCCGCAGCGTCAGGTGCTCCGGCTGCACCAAAGAAATATCCTTTTCAAGAATCTGACGGTTGTCTTCGCGGGTCATCTCCAATAAGTCCAAGTCGCGGAAAAGATCGGCGATTTTAAACTCCCATTCGCCGTGCTGCTGCGTCCCCATGATCTGTCCGGGTCCCCGCAGCCTCAAGTCCTGCTCGCTGATTTTAAAACCGTCGTTGGTTTCGCACAATATCCGCAGCCGGGCCTCGGCTTCGTGCGTCGCCGGGTCTCCCACCAGATAGCAGCGGGAGGCCTGCCGTCCGCGGCCCACCCGCCCCCGCAATTGATGCAGGCTCGCCAGGCCGAAGCGGTCCGCCTCCTGGATGACGACGACGCTCGCGTTGGGGACGTCGAGACCCACCTCGACGACGGGCGTGGCGACCAGAATATGGGTCTTTCCCTCCGAGAAAGCCTGCATGACTTTCTCTTTCTTGGCTCCGGACATGCTCCCGTAGATGAGGTCCACCTTAAATTCCGGAAAAACCTTTTGCTGCAGCCTCTCGGCCTCGATTTTGGCCGCCTTGAGCGTGTTTTGCCCCGGCTCCGCAGCACGGCTGCTTTCATCGATGATGGGATAAACCACGTAGCCCTGGCGCCCCGATAGAATCTCTCCCCTTAAAAAATCAAACGCCTCTTTTTCCGAGGCGTGAATGGTTTCAACCGGGATGCGGCCGGGCGGCATCTCCGTCAGGGTGGAAACGTCCAAATCGCCGTAGAGCGAGAGCGCCAAGGTGCGGGGAATGGGCGTGGCGGTCATGACCAGCAGGTCGAGCAAATTCCCCTTGTTTCGCAGCAACGCCCTTTGGCGCACGCCGAAGCGGTGCTGTTCGTCGATGACCGCCATGCTTAACTGCGGAAATTGAACCTCTTTCTCCAAAATGGCGTGCGTCCCCACCACGATGTCGATTTTGCCGGCGGCGATCTCCTTGAGCCTCTTCTGGCGCTGGGCGGCGGCCGCGCGCGAGGTCAAAATCCCCACTTTGACGCCGATGCCGCGCAGCAGCCGGGTCAAAGTGATGTAATGCTGCTCGGCCAAAACTTCGGTCGGCGCCATCAGCGCGCCCTGATGGCCGTTTTCCACGGCCAGCAGCAGCGCCGAAAGCGCCACCACGGTCTTTCCCGACCCGACGTCTCCCTGCAAAAGCCGGGTCATCGGATACGGCGCCTGCATATCCCGGAAAATCTCATTGATCACCTTTTTTTGCGAAGCGGTGAAATCAAAGCCCAGACGCTTTCGGAAGGGCGTCAGCAAATGCTTTTTGAGCTCGTAATGAAAGGGTTTCTGGGTCCTCTGGGTTTGATGCTTTTTGATACCGAGCGCGGTTTCAAGAAGAAAAAACTCCTGATAGGCCAGGCGGCGCCTGGCCTTTTCCAACAACTCGGCGCTGTCGGGAAAGTGGATCTGCCACAAAGCTTTGGAAAACGGCATCCAATCCCTTTTCTGCATGATTTCCGGCGGCAGAACCTCCTCCGAGTCCCCGGCGTAATCGCACAGCGCCTTGAAGACCATGTTGCGCATGAGCTGGGCGGGAATTCCCTCCGTCAACGGATAGATGGGAACGATGCGCCCCACGTGCAGGCAGGCGTCGGCCGGCAGCCTTCCGTCGTTTTCGACGTAATATTCCTCCACATGCACTTCCCGGACTTCCAGCAGGGAGGGCTCGCTGCGCCCGACGACCCACAACCAGGCGCCCGGGACGATTTCATGGCGGAACTTTTTAAAAACGTCATAGCGCACGCTCAGGCGCTTGAACCAGACCGCTTGGACAAACGCTCCATGCGACTCCAAAACGACCTTGAAAAGGCCCAGTTTGGCGCCCATCAGATGTATCTGGACGCGCGAAACCTTGCCGCGAATGACGACGCGGCCGTCCGGATGGGGCTGGTTGAAGTCCTGAAGCTCGTGGCGGCGCTCCCAATCGCGGGGATAATAGCTCAAAAGGTCCTGAGCGGTGACAAGGCCGATGCTCTCCAGACGCTTGGCCCGCACCGGACCCACGCCTTTGAAATACTGAAGCGGCCGGCCGGGGCGGCTCTTGATCCCCGCCGCCGCCGTCGTGATGTATTGAGCGCTCGCCATATATTTGGTATGATGGATGTTCGGAGCTAAATATGGCTTATCGTTGCGCGGTTTGTCAGAAAGGTCCGGTGGCCGGGAACAGCTACAGCCATTCCCACAGGGCCACGCGGCGGGTTTTTCGTCCCAACCTGCAAAGACAGACCATTCTATATAAAGGAACCCCAAAAAAGGTTTACGTTTGCACGGGCTGCATCCGTTCCGACCGCGCCCGCCGCTACACCGCCTCGCCTTCTTCCCGCAAGTAGTGCCGTATCTTCGATCTCGCCCTGGCCGTCTTGACCAATTTCAGCCAGTCCTTTTTGGGCTTGCCCGCTTTCCGCGTCAAAATCTCGCACACGTCGCCGCTCTTTAAGACGGTCCCCAGCTTGACCATTTTATTGTTGACCTTCGCCCCGAAGCATTCGTGCCCGATCTCGGTGTGGATGGCGAAGGCGAAATCCAGGCACGAGGCGCCCGCCGGAAGGGCCTTCACGTCGCCCCGGGGGGTGAACACGAAAACCTGGTGCAGCTCCAAATCCGTCTTGAAGCTTTCCAAAAACTCCCTCGGACTTTTCAGGTCCTGAAGCCACTCGATCCATTGCCGGAGCCAGTTCAGCTTTTCCTCGAGATGGCGGTCGTCCCCCTGCTGGCCCTGCTTGTAGCGCCAATGCGCGGCGATGCCGTACTCCGAGGTGCGGTGCATTTCCTCGGTGCGTATCTGGATTTCGATGAGATCGCCCGCCTCTCCGATCACCGTCGTGTGGAGGCTCTGGTACAGGTTCATCTTGGGCAGGGAGATATAATCGGTGAAGCTTCCGACGACGGGATTAAAATGGGAATGCACGATGCCTAAAAGCGCGTAGCAGTTGGAGATGTTGTCGGTGATCAGCCGGATTCCCAGAAGATCCTGGATTTCTTCGAAAGGTTTTTTCTGCCGGCCCATCTTTCCGTAGATGGAATGCAGGCTCTTGGCGCGCGCCAAAATGCGAAAAGGTATGCCGGTGGGAAGCGCCACCTTCTCCAAAGTGGCCTTAAAATCGTTGAGGGCGCCTTCGCGGTTCTTGGTCAAGATTTTAAGCTTTTCGCCGAGCTCGGCGGCGATATCTGGATTGAGCGCGTGGAAAGCCAGGTCTTCCAGCTCGGATTTAAGCGCGAACATGCCCAAACGGTGCGCCAGGGGCGCGTATAGCGATATCGTCTCGTGCGCGATGCGCTGCTGCTGCTCCCGCTCCAGGTAATTGAGCGTTTTCATGTTGTGCAGCCGGTCGGCCAGCTTGATCAATATGACGCGGATGTCCTGGGCCGTGGCCAGAATCATTTTTCGCCAATTTTCGGATTGAAAATGGTCCTGGGATGAAAACTGCAGGGCGTCGAGCTTGGTCACTCCCTGCACCAGCCGCGCGATTTCCTCGCCGAACTCCGCTTTCAAATCCTCGGCGGTGACCGGGGTATCCTCCACGACGTCGTGCAGCAGCCCCGCCGCGACCGTGGGCAGGTCCAGCTTGAATTCCAGCAAAGTCTCCGCGACCGCTTCGCAATGCGTGAAATAATGCTCGCCCGAGGCCCTTTGCTGATCCCGGTGCATATGCTTGGAAAACTCATACGCCTTTTCCAAAACGCCGGCGTCCACGCTGGGCGAGTAGCTGCGGAATTTTTCAAGAAGATCAGAAAGGGACATTAAGGATCACCGCCGTAAAGACCAAGGCCCCCGTAAACAAAATCGGGCACCATTTGTCGTCGGTCTTATGAATGCGCGGAAGAATGTCGGCCACGGCGATGTAAAGAAAACAGCCCGCGGCGAACCCCAAAAGGCCCGCGACCCACCCGGCTTCGGAGGCGGAGACAAAGCGCCAAGCCGCCAAGCTCCCGAGCGGAGTCGCGGCCGCCAAAAGGGCGCACAAAAGCAGGCTGCTTAAGGCCGAATAGCCGTAGCGGATGAAAAGCGAGGTCACCGTCAAGCCCTCGGCGAACTTGTGCAGCCCCATGCCGATTCCCACCGCCTCGCCCGTCCAGCGGCCGGCCCGGAAGGAGACGGACAAGTTGGCCCCATCGATAAAGGCGTGCAGCGCCAGCGCCGTCAGCGCCGTCCAGCCGAGAATATGCGCCGAGCAATCCTCAAGGTATTCCTGGCAGGAATGCATCATCGCCACCGCTTCCAGGCCGAAAAATAAGACGAAGGCCGTGATCAGGCCCCACCCGGACATCCTCTTATCGAGCAGGAGGGCTTCCGGCAAAACATCCACGAAGGTGATGGCCAAAAGAATCCCCGAGCCCAAAGACAAAAGCCGCCATAAACTTTCCCGGCTCATGGCGTGGCTGGACGCCGACAAGCCGCCGCCGAGAGCGGTCAAGGCGAACGCCATGGCGTTAAAAAATATCAGCATCGGCGGCACCCTTCGCAGAGCTCGACACGCCGCTCTGCGGCTTCATTCGTCCCGCTCCACTGGAGCGGGGCCGGATCCCCTTCCCCTTCATACCTTGACCCGGGATTGGGAGGGGACTTCCCGGCTTTGTACTTCATAGAGCTTTTGATAAAGCCCGTTGCGGGCGATGAGCTCGCCGTGAGTGCCCTCTTCCGCCAGCTCGCCTTCGTTGAAAACGAACAGCCTATCGGCACTGCGCACGGTGGACAAGCGGTGGGCGATCACGACGACGGTGCGCCCTTTCATGAGTCCCTCCAGGGCCTTCTGCACGATCGCCTCGCTTTCGCCGTCCAAATTGCTGGTCGCCTCGTCCAGAATCAGGATGGAGGGGTCTTTGAGTATGGCCCGCGCGATGGCGATGCGCTGCCTCTGCCCTCCCGACAAGCTCAGGCCCCGGTCTCCCACAAGGGTTTCGTAGCCTTGAGGCAGAGTTTCAATAAAATCATCGATGTGGGCGATGCGGCAGGCGTCGCGAACCCGGTCCAAGGCCGCCGGCTCCAGCCCCAAGGCGACATTGTGCAG
>MGUX01000071.1:0-11574 GCA_001800185.1 Elusimicrobia bacterium RIFCSPLOWO2_12_FULL_59_9 | reverse complement strand
GATGGTGTCGTTGAAAAGGACCGTTTCCTGGCTCACGAGCCCGATGCGCGCCCTCAAGGACCTGGAATTCCAGAGCTTGAGGTCCCGGCCGTCGACCAGAATTTCTCCCGCCGTCGGGTCGTATAATCGCAGCAAAAGCTGCGCCAGAGTCGATTTCCCAGAGCCGCTCGGCCCCACGACGGCGACAATCTCTCCCTTGGCGATGGAAAAACTGACGTCTTTAAGCGCCAGGGTTTCCCGGGTGGGATAGCGGAAAGACACCCCGCGCAGCGAGAGGCCGCTCTTTAAATCCTCGAAAAGCGGAGCCCGGGGCGCGTCCATGACGGTCGTCTTTTCATCCAGAAGCTGAAATATCCTGTCGGCGGAGGCCAAACCCATTTGGAGCGTGGAGTTGGCGCGGGCCAGATTCTTGACGGGAGCGTAAGCGGCGAAAAAGCTTCCCAAAAACGCGAAAAACTCGCCCGGCGTCAGGCGCTCCGCGATGATTTCCTTGCCTCCGTAATAGATGAGCAGGGCGAGCACCAGGCTGCCGGCGAACTCCATCAGCGGGCCCGACAGCGCCGTCGCCCTCAAATACCGCATGATCTCGTCGAAAAAGGACCGGTTTTCGAGCTGAAACCTGCGGATGGCCCCTTCCTCGTAATTGAAAGCCTTGATGACCACCATCCCCTGCAGGCTTTCTTGAAAACGGTGGTAGATTTGTCCCATGACCTGCTGGCTCCGGGCGCTGGCGTCGCGCATTTTTCGGCCGAAAATCCAGAGCAGCGCCGCGACCATAGGCACGCTGAGAAGGGCCAAGAGGGCGAATTTCCAATGGAGATAAAAAAGGACTCCCAGCAAAACCACCACCGTCGCGCTGTCGCGCACCAAGTACAAAGGGATGAAATGCAGGCAGGACTGCAGCAGCGTCAAATCGTTGGTCACCCGCGAAAGGACCTCGCCGCTTTTCCTCTGCACGAAAAAATCCAAGGACAACTGGTGCAGCCGCCTGAAGAGCTCCTCGCGCAGCTCCTGGGTGACGCTTTGGCCGATCCAGCTCATCAAATAATTTTGGATATAGGCCGCGACCGTCTTGAGAAACACAAGAAGCGGCACCAGCGCCACCGCGAGCCACAGGATCCGGAAATCCCGCGAGATGAAGACGCGGTCGACGATCGGCTTGAGAAGATAAACCGCGCCGCCATTGAGCGCGGCGACCAGGCACATCGCGACTCCGGCTTGAACGAAGCGCCCCTTATAGGGCTTTAAAAAAGGCATCAGACGCCGGATGGTTCGCATACCGGGCTTTAGCGCCGCGCGGCGGCCCCCTTCGCAGAGCTCAGGGGACCCGGTTGCGCCGGTGGCGAGGCGGTCTGGGAAACGACCGCGTCCAAGATGACCTGGGCCGCGCGCTCCGAGCAGCCGGGGCTTCCCAAGAGCCGGCGCAGGCTCAACAACTCCTCCCGCATGCGCCGCAGGCGCTCCGGCGATCGCAGGATTTTGACGGCCTCCTCGGCGATGCGCGGCGCCGTGGCACCCCCTTGAATCAATTCCGGAACGACGGCTTTCTGGGCCAGAATATTGGCCATGGAGATGAACGGCACTTGAATGAGCGACTTGGCGATGCGGTACGAGAGCCACGAAAGCTTGTAGACCACCACCATGGGAATCCCCAGCAAGGCGTTTTCCAAAGTGGCCGTTCCGGAGGAGGTGATGGCCAGGTCCATCTCGGCGCGGCGCTCGTAATGGCGCGTCCGGCCCACGAATTCAAAATCCACGGAGGTGTTTCGCCGGTACTGCCGGAAGCTTTCCTCGGTCGAACCCGGGGGCGCGAATAAAACCGCCCGCACTTGCCGGACGGCCGCCGCGCCTCCGGCGCAACCGGGTCCCCTGAGCTCTGCGAAGGGGGCCGAAGCGTCGGCGCGGCTCAATAGCTCCACCGCCTTGAGGAAAACCGGCAGATGCCGCCGGATTTCCGCCGGCCGGCTTCCGGGAAGAAGCCCGATATTCCATACGGCGCCCTCGCCCCGGCGGGGCCCCGGCAAGCGCTCGACGGCGGGCAAAATCTCCAAAAGAGGATGCCCCACGAAGGTGCAGGGAACTCCCGCCTTGCGGTAAATTTCCTCTTCAAAGGGAAAAATCACAAGCATGTGCCGGACCAGGCCGGCGAGCCTCCGGATGCGTCCGGAACGGCTGGCCCAAACCTGGGGGCTGATATAGTAGAAGGCGTTCAGACGGCGTTTGCGGGCCAACTGCAAAACTTGGTGGTTGAACCCGTAAAAATCGATGGTGATGAGCGCCGCGGGCTTCTCCCTGTCCATCCAGCGTCCGAGCTTCCTTAAAAGCCCGGCCCACAGGGGCAGGCGCTTGATGGGTTCCCAAAAACCCGTGACACCCAAAGAGGCCAGGTCGTGCATAAACTCATCGCACACCTCCCGCATCATCGGCCCGCCGACGCCCGTCACGCGCAGATTTCCGGCGCTCCGCTTCAAGGCGCGGATGAGGTGAGACCCATGCAGGTCGCCGGAAGGATCGCCCGCCACAACCAGAATATTTTTTTTCATAGACTCAGCGCTTCAGGCGGCGTCTTTCAGCCTTGCTTTATTTTTTGGACGCGCCGCCCAGGACCGCGCTGGAAATGGAGCGGGTGAACTCCCCCAGATTGGCCCATGGCGGCGTGAAGGAGGGAACCGCGGGCTCCCGGGAAAGCTCGTGGCGGTCGAGCTCGTCGGTGATCTTAAGCGCCAATTCCAGCGCGCGAATCCCCGACTCGCCGCCGACCCATGGCTCCAATTTATGCTCCACGCAGCTTAAAAAGTGCGCCAGCTCCAAGCCGAGCGGCTCGGCCTTGACCAGCTTGGGATAAACCACGGCGATGTCTTTGTGCGATCGCACCTGCTCGGCGCTCTTGCGGTATATCTTGAGGGAAGCGTTGAGGTAATCCAAGGAAATATAGTTGTCCGGCTGAAAAATGCGGATTTTCCGGAAACGCTCGAAGGAGATGCGGCTGGCGGTCAAATCGGCGATACAGCCGGATTTAAACCGGATGCGCACGTTGGCGATGTCCTCATGCCCGGAGAGAAGGCGGGCCCCGACCGCTTCCAGACGCTCGATCTCCGAAGGCACCAAGGTCAGCAAAATGTCCAAGTCATGGATCATCAAATCCAACACCACGCCGATCTGCGCGGTCCGGGGATCGTAGGAGCCCAGGCGTCCCGCCGTGATAAAGCGCGGATTGTGAATATGATGAATCGCCTCCAGCACCGCCGGATTGAAGCGCTCGACGTGGCCCACCTGGAGAACGAGCTTGCGGGCCTTGGCCTCCTCCAAGAGTTTTTTGGCCTCCTCCAGCGACGCGGCGATGGGTTTTTCAATGAGGCAGTGAACTCCCGCTTCAAGAGCCTTGACGCCGATTTCCGAATGCAGCGCCGTGGGAGCGGCGACGACGACCGCCTCCACTTGTTTGAGCAAATCCCCGTAATAGTTGAAGGCCACGCAGTTGGTCCGCCAGGCGATCATCTGGGCCCGCCACAAATTCTTGTCGCAAACGCCGACCAATTCCGCCTGAGGCAATTTGCTCAGCACGCGGGCATGCAGGCTCCCGATTTTTCCGGCCCCGATCACCCCGACTTTTATGCGTTTTTCCATTGGACATTCCCCCCGGCTATGGCGCCATCGCGACCACCGCGACGCGGTCCCGGTCCGCGCGCCTCAAAAATTCCTCCCGGTCGAACAAAAGACTCCGGCCCGCCTCAACGGCCAAGACCGACGCTCCGGCCTGCTTCATCACCTCAAGGGTGGTCAAGCCGATGACCGGCAAATCAAAACGAAAGTCCTGCTTGGGCTTGGCGACTTTGACGACCGCCAGGCCTCCGCGCTCCGCAAGCAGCTTGGTGGCGGCGCTTTTGAGCAAACCCCGCAGCCCCGCGGCCGCCGGCGGCGAGGCGAGGCCGGCGACGGCGCCCGCCCGAAGGATGCAGGCATCCGTCCCCTCCATCGCCTCGACGGCCACGACGGCTCCGCCGCCGACGACGACCGTCTGCCCGACGTCCAGCCCTGAAAGCGATTTGGCCACCGTCCAACCCAAAGCGATGTCGCGCTTCTGCGCCGCGTCGGGCTTCAAGCGCGTGAGGACGCCGGGCGCCGGAATCAGATGCGACAAATACGTCGCCGATGAAATCAGCTCGATGCCGTCTTTCGCGAATTCTTTGGCGACTTCGCCTAAAATCGTATCGGTTCGCTTGTCCTTGAGCCTGGCCAGCATCTTGACGGCCCGCAGGTCCGGCCTGAGGTCGCCGAAGAGAGAGCGGTGCTGGACCTTTCCCGCCATCACGGCCTGCTTGACGCCCGCCTTCTTGAAGATCTGAATCGGTTTTTCGAGCTGGCCCAGCTTGAAGGTGTGCGACTCAGCCGCCAATTTTTCCACTTCGGCGGAGGTGATGCCGGAAAGCCCGAGGGCGATGACGTCGTCGCCTTTGCGGCGCGCTTCCTGGGCGAAAAGAACCGGAAATTGCCCGGAACCCGCTATCAGGCCGATGCGCGCCATGACCGAACCCCTCTCAGACGCCGGACGGCGTCCGTTCCTCGGCCCCCACGCTCGCCATGCGGGGACGGCAGACTCCCCGCTCGGATGCCTCGACAAAATCCAGCATGCGCGCGACCTCCGGCGCCATCGGCCCGGCGCGCAGGAAACGGACGGCCTCAGCCACCGTATGGGGAGAGAGAAACAGCGCCTTATAAGCCTGCTTCAACTGCGCGATGATCTCGCGCGAGACCTTGGCCCGGCGCAGCCCCACTAAATTAAGCCCGACCAGCCTGGCACGGTCGCCCTGGGCCTGGCAATAAGGCGGCACGTCCTGAGACACCATCGAACCGCCGCTGATCATGGCCATGGAGCCCACCCGCACAAACTGGTGCATGCCCACCAAGCCGCTGATGACGGCGTGATCGCCGACCTCTATATGCCCCGCCAAGGTGGCGCAATTGGCCAAAATTACGCCTTGACCCAAGCGGCAATCATGCGCGACGTGCGCATACGCCATCAGCAGGCAGTCGCTGCCGATCACCGTTTCCCCGGAGGCGGCCGTCCCGCGGTTGATCGTCACAAATTCCCGTATGGTGCAGCGCTCCCCCAGCACGACGCGGGCCTTCTCGCCCTTGTACTTGAGGTCCTGGGGCGCGCTTCCCACCACGGCGCCGCTGAATATCCGGGCGCCTTTGCCGATGACGGCGTGCTCCACCACGGCATGCGCCCCGATGGTGGCGCCCTCGCCGGCGCTCACGTCCTCCCCGATCACGGCGCAGGGGCCCACCTCGACTCCGTCCGCGAAAATCGCCGACGGATGGACGACCGCCGTGGGATGAATTTTGGATTTCATATTAAACCTCCGCTGGGCCTGAAAAACATGCCGCTACTTGTCCACCAAAGCGAACGAAAATTCAGCCTCCGCCGCCAGCTTGTCTTCCACATACGCCCGGCCGCCCACCCTTCCGGCGCGGCTGCCCGCGCGAAGAACGTCCACATGCAGCCGCAGCACTTGGCCGGGTAGAACCGGCTGCCGGAACTTGGCTCCGTCGATGCCCATAAAGAAGGCGAGCTTGCCTTGAAATTCCGGCTTCGAGAGCATCAGGACGCAAGCCGTCTGGGCCAAGGCCTCCAAAATCAATACGCCCGGCATGATGGGATGGCCCGGAAAATGTCCCTGGAAAAACTCTTCGTTTCCGGAAACGCACTTGATCCCGACGGCCTTCTTGCCTTCTTCCCAAATTTCGACCTTATCGACCAGGAGAAAAGGATAACGGTGGGGAACGGCTTTCTGCACGTCCTGGAAACCCAGGATTTTCAGCGGCGCCGGCTGCGCCTGGATTTGCTTGTTTTCGGTCGCGGATTCCATAGATTTCCTCCAGCCTGCGATTTCAACAAAAGTGGTCAAGTGGCAGGGTAGGAAAGTGGTAAAGTGGTAGAGTGATTACAAGCGCAAAAGCGACTACAGCCCGTCCCGTTCGCCTAAGCCGGAAGCTTGCCGTCCTCCCCTCTGCCACTTTACCACTATACCACTCTAGCACTTGTTCTCTTCCTTGCTTTTTCTTAGCTGATGGGCGGAGCGGTCCAGCATCCCGGCGAACTTCACGTTATGCGCGTGTCCGCAGCGGATGGCTTCCACCCGCAGCTTAAACAACGATCGTCCCACCAGGCTCAGGTCGCCCAAAAGGTCCAAGACCTTATGGCGGACGAATTCATCCTCAAAGCGCAAGCCTTCTTTATTGGTGTGAAATTTGTCCGCGCCGATGACGACCGCGTTCTCAAGCGAGCCGCCGCGGGCCAGACCCATGCTTCTTAAAGCCGCCAACTCGTGCTCGAAGCAGAAGGTTCTCGCGCTGGCGATCTGGTTGAGAAAGGTCTCCGGGTTTATTTTCAAATGGATCATTTGCTTGGGCAGCATGGGATGGTCATGCAGGATCGCGCAGCGAATCTCAAAATGATCCGAAGGGTAGGCCGTATACACCGCATAGCCGGAGCGGTAATGCACCTTTTCGGGGATTTTGAGATACCTTTTCGGGAAATGCGGCTGCGCCTTGATGCCGGCGTTGAGCAGCGCCTTCAAAAAAGGCATCGCCGAGCCGTCGGTCGCGGGCGGCTCGTTGTTGTCCATGAGGATGTCCAGGTTGTCGATGCCCAAACCCGCGCAGGCGGCCAGGACATGCTCGACCGTATGGGCCACGGCCTTTCCAATGCCCAAAGTGGTGCCGCGGGTCGTATCCACCACGTAGCGAACGCGCGCCGGTATCGCGGGGGAATCCGGCAAATCCGTCCGGATGAATCGAATTCCCATGTTGGCCGGAGCGGGCCTGAAGATCAGCCGGCAAAAATTGCCGGTGTGCAAGCCGACGCCCGACAAAGGCGCGGCTTCCCGTATGGTGGTTTGCCACTCCATGTTCAGTCCGCCTCCACTTTCTTTTGCAGTTTCTTTAGCGCCTCAAACATCTCCGGCAGACGGCCGATATGGCCGTGCAATTTCATCTGACGGCGGTGGGACCTAGCCGGAGTTCCAAACAGCGTCTCGCCCGGCGCGACGTCCCTCATGACGCCGGATTGAGCCGCTATCACGGCCCCGTCGCCTATCGTAATATGGCCCGCGATTCCCACCTGGCCCGCCAATACGGCGCCCTTCCCCACCCGGGTCGATCCCGAAATCCCCACCTGAGCCACGATGAGGCATCTTTTGCCGATTTGGACGTTGTGGGCGATTTGGACAAGATTGTCGATTTTAGTGCCTTCGCCGATGCGGGTCTGGCCGACGGTCGCGCGGTCAATGGCGACATTGGCGCCGATTTCCACGTTATCCTCGATGACCACGTTTCCGATCTGGGGAATTTTGCGGTGCTCGCCCCCGACCGTGGCAAAGCCGTATCCATCCGAGCCGATGACGGTCCCGGAATGCACGATGACCTCCGCGCCCAGGACGCAATCCTCCCGCACCACGACCTGAGGGTAGATCAGGCAGTTTTTGCCGACCTGAGCCCTGGCGCCCATGTAAACCTGGGCTCCCAGCACGGTTCCTTCCCCGATGCGGGCCCCCTTTTCAACGACCGTGAAGGGACCGACGCTGACCCCCGCGCCCAGGCGGGCCGCCGGATGGACCCACGCCGAAGGATGCACGCCCGAAGGCCGCTCCTTGGTCTCCTGCTCAATGACGCTCAAAATTTGGGCGAAGGCCCATTGGGGATGGTCCACTCGAATGCAGTTTGTCCTCGATGGCCGCGCGGATTCGCCGTTGGCCGGCCGGAAATCCCTCGGAACCAGGACGCAGCCGGCTTCCGTCGCCGCCACCAACGACCCATACTTCATGTTCCCCAGGAAGCTGACGTCCGCGGGTCCCGCCTCTCTTAGGCCCGCCGCGCCCGTGACCACATGCTTTTCGTCGCCTTCGAGCTCTCCGGAAACCAGCCGGGACAACTCCTTCAAAGTCAATCTCACGTCAATCCTCCTAGGAGCGCTAAAGTTCCTTGATCTTGGCCAGAGTCTTTTCCGTCAAATCAACCGCTTCCTGGCCGTACAAAATGGCGTTCTTATCGACCACCACGCTGATCCCCTCTTCTTCGGCGATTTCCCGGACGATTTGATAAATTTTCCCCAAAACAATCTGGATCTTGCGTTTTTCCAGCCCCTCCAGATCCTCTTTGATCTTGGCTTGAAACTCCGCCAGAGCCGCCGCTTTCACCTCAAGACCGCTCCTTTTGAGCGCGAGTTGCATCTCCAGAGACTGGACCGTCGAGGAAGTGGTCTGGACTTGCTGGCGCAAGTCCTCCAAACCCGCCGTGGAGGAGGAGGTCTTGACGGACGCCGCCGGCTCGGGCCGGCCCGATTGAGGCTCGGCCGCGGTCTCCGGGACCTCGGCGATAATTTTGCTGATTTCATCCTCCGCGCCCTGGCGTATTCCCTCCGCTTCCTTTTGGGCCGCTTGGCGGTCCGCTTCGCTCTCCGCCTGCGTTTGGACCGTTTCCGCCTCCGCCAGTTTTTGAGGAACATTGCGCAAAGAGCCCCGCGCTATCTGGGCCACGATCGTCTTGGCCGCCAGGCTGCTCTTAAGGTCTTTGAGCTTCTCTTTTTGCGGCTCCAGTTCGGCCTCCAGTTCCCCGATTTGGGACCTGAGCTTGGACACCTCGACCCTCTTTTTCTGCAGCTCCTCTTTGGTCTTTTTCACCTCGAGGTCGAAGGCCTCTTTGGCTTCGCGAGTCTTCGGAAATTCCTTAAAAACCTGCTCCATATCAATATAGCCGATGGTGCCGCGCTCCCCGCGAGCCTCGCGCAGCTCCAACTCCAAAGCGCGAGCGGGAGGCGGCGCCGCCGGCCCCAAAACGGCCAACGCCAAGAGCCCCACGGCGGCCCCGGACAACGGCATGCGTCCCCTAAAAAGCGATATTGCCGATCGCAAAGTGCACCTGCCCTTGGCTCTCGCCGGGACGATGGTTCAGGCCATAGCCCCAGTCGAGCCGGATGGGGAAAGCCGGCGTCGTGAACCGGATTCCAAATCCCACGGAAGATTTCAAATTGAGCTCCTCGTTGCCGATCTTAAATCGCACCGAGCTGAAATCCCTCCACACTCCCCCCACGTCCGCGAAAAAAGCCCATTGAACGATGGTGTGCTTCCTCTCCCTGGCCAGGGGAAAGGTGAACTCCATATTGGACACGTACATGACTTTGCCCCCGGTCGGCACCCCGACTTGACCGGTGACGTCGTAGCCTCGGACCGAGTCGGCCCCGCCGACGAAAAACCGGTTGAAAACCGGGATATCCTTCGTCGTGCTGAACCCTTTGATGAAGCCGGCGCGGTTGTTGATCGACCAGACGAAGGGATAATCGCCGACCGAAAAAAGCGTCTTGTAAAAGGCGGAACGGACTCCCGGCTGGTAATAATGCACGTCGCCGCGGAGGATGGGGCCTCCCGATAATTCGATGCTGGCGGAATTCCGGGTGCCTTCCACGGGATCCCAGATATTGTCGCGGGTATCGCGCACGAACTCCGCGGAAATGCTGGATGTGATGCTCGTGCCCGCCGTCAAGGATTCCCCGGCGATGCTTTGGGTGTCAAACACCGTCACTTTTTGGAAGGTGTAGGCGAAATTGGCGGCATATTTGTCGTCCTCAAATCGCGGCCCGACGCGGACGCTGCCTCCCTGCCGTTTATCCACGAAGCCGCTCTCGAAGTTGGCGAACGGCCTCACCCGGCGCGTGTTGAAGACGTCGAAACCGAGGCTGATGGGCTTGTCCCGGACCCAAGGCGTGGTCCAACTGATGGAAAAATCCTGCACCCTGCGTCCAAACTGCCAGGCCACGTTGGTGCGATAGCCCCTGCCCAGCAGGTTTAGATGGGTCAAAGAAAGAGTGCCGACCAGCCCGTTGAAGCTGGAAAACCCGGCGCCGGCCGTCAGCATTCCCGGCTTGCCCTCAAAGACTTCGAAAGTCAGGTCCACCTTGTTGAGATCCAGAGGGCTCGGTTGAATATCCAACTGCACATCGTCCAAAAAGCCCAGGTTCATCATCCGCTGCCGGCTTTTTCTTATTTTCGAGGCGCTGAACACCTCCTCCTCTTTCTGCACCGCTTCGCGGCGCAGCACGTACGTTTTGGTGGCTTTATTGCCTTCGACGTCGATGTGATCGACGTAGACCAAATCGCCCTCGGACACCTTGAATTCGATGTTGAGCCATTTCGTGACGGGATCCGTCAACTTTTCGGCGTCGACGCGGGCGCGCAAATACCCCTTGTCCGCGTATTTCTCTTGAATATTGGCGACGGTCTCCATGAATTTTTCCTGACTGAAAATCTTTCCCTGCCGGTAAACGATCGTCTTTTCAAGCTCCCTGGGGGAGTAGACGGCGCTGCCGCTGAAAGTCGTTTTCCCAAACCGGGATTGTGGGCCTTCTTGGAAGCTCAGGCGCAGGGTGTACTCCGTTTTTTCGGCGTTCATGGTCACCGACGAATCCGCGATTTCGAACTCGGTAAAACCGCGGTTTTTGAAATAGTCCTCGATCTCCTTCTTGTCTTTCTCGAACTGCTCGGCGTTAAACACCTTTTTGCGCCGGTTTTGCATAAGTTTCAGTATTTTTTTGGGCTTGAACGCGGTGAGGCCCGATAAAACAACCTCTTTAATCCGCGCCTGGGGCCCCTCCTCGATATGCAGAATCAAGTCAAGCTCGCGCGACTCGATATCCCGCCGCGCCTCCTCCCGCACCTGCGCTTCCCCATAGCCCTGTTCATGGTAAAGAGCCAGAAGCTTGGCGATATCGGCGCGCAACTTGATCTCATCAAACGGATCTTTCGCCTTCAGCGAAATTTCATCCGCCAATTTGGAGCGTGAAAACTCCTGATTGCCCTCAAACTTGATCTTGCGGATGCGCGGTTTTTCCGCCAGAAGGAAGGTTAACCGCGCGGGATGCGCGGATTTCACCGACCCCAAAAACTTGGGAGCGACGTTTCGGCCGGGGATGGGGGTCAAATCGACGGACACTTTATCGAAAGACCCCATGGAAACGAGGCTTTGGATGTCTTTGTCGGCATCCGACCGGGAATAGATTTGGCCCTCCCGGGCGCGGATTTGCTTGCGAATGGCCTTCTCCTTGACGTGGAAATTGCCGTCCATGCGGATTTCCCCGATCTCCCATGGCCCCTCGGCGCCGGCGGCGGACTCCAGATCGGGCGAAGAGGCCACCCCCGTGGAAGAGACGGGGGCATCGCTCATTCCGGGCAAGAGGGAGTTGCCGGTCATGCCGGGCTGGGTTCCTGAGCTCTGAACCGGGCCGGAGGAGCTAGACACGCCCGCCTCCTCCGCGGCCCGGGAGAAATCGGTCAAACCAAGGGTGGTCGCGATGGCAACACATAAAAAAAAACCCGTCTTCATCAATGGATGCAAGGGATCTTATGGTGACCTGCGCCGCCTGCGCGCCCACGCGCGGCTACGACGGGAAATTATATCAAATTTAGGCCGGCCCCTCAATCTTTTGCGCCCCACCCAAAACCTCAGGTAACTTTCAGCAGTGCGGATTTGGGACATGGGAGATCTAAAAAATCGAAAAAATCTCCCGTTTACGCCTGT
>MGUX01000070.1 GCA_001800185.1 Elusimicrobia bacterium RIFCSPLOWO2_12_FULL_59_9 | reverse complement strand
ATCCGGGTTAGGGCTACGGTCTTCCTGGTAACAGGGCTCGTCGGAGATCAAAAAGACGGATGCCAGTTTCCTCCCGTGACCCACCCCGAGCTCAAGCGGTTGAGTCCCGGAGAGGCGGAGGGCGAAATCGCCTGTCTTAAGGACACGATTGAACCGGAGTTGGGGACCCAGGTGAAATCATTTTCGTATCCTTTTGCGTTTCCGGAAACGAACAAGGCGTTTGGGCGAACCCTGCTGAACTTGCTGGAAAAGCACGGGTATGATCGCGGAGTGTCCACCATCATCAGTACGGCGAATAACTGTTCCGACCATTTTTTTATGCCGCGAATCCCTGCCAATTCCTGGGACGGCGGCCCCTTTTTTCGCGCAAAACTCGAAGGGGGCTATGATTGGCTTTACGTGTTCCAATACGCCTCAAAGTTCGTGAGATAAAAACTGGCCTGAATTGGGCAGTCAATATCAACCGACATTGCTTTTGAATCTGACCATGACAACGCGGTTACTGTTCCTGAAAAGCGGTCTAAAGCTGGGAGCCAACCAGGTCATTGTCCAGGCCTGCTCCTTCATTAGGAATGTAGTCCTGGCTAGGCTGATCAGCCCGGAAAATTTCGGCATTGCCGCAACTTTAGCAATGACTTTCCATCTGTTTGAAATGGCTAGCAACCTTTCCATTGAAGCACTTCTGGTGCAAGCGGAGGATGGCAATGAGGCTCGTTTTCAGAAAACCGCCCAGCTTCTGCGCGCCATCCGTGGTTTGATCAATGCCAGTCTGATTTTTGTTTTGGCGGGACCGCTGTCAGGCCTGTTCGGAGTTCCTGACGCACGGTGGGCCTTCCAGTGTGTGGCGCTGGTGCCCGCCATCCGGGGATTCACCCACCTGGACCTGAATCGCCTCCAGCGGGAGATGAAATTTGGCCCAGCGGTGATCAACGACATCGTTTCAAACGCACTGGTGACGTTAGGAGCCTTTCCACTGGCTCTCAGCTTGCGCGACTTCTCGGCCATGTTGTGGCTGCTGATTGCTCAGGCTGCGTTTACGGCCATCGGCTCGCACCTGGTAGCCGAGCGCCGCTACGGCTGGGCATGGGACCTCTCCTATATCAAACGGATGTCTTCGTTCGGCTGGCCGCTGCTGGTCAACGGGCTCCTGATGTTTGTCATTTTTGATGGTGACCGCTTTGTCATCGCCTCCGCACAGCGGCTGTTTTCGAGAAGCACTTACTCTTTGACCGATCTCGGCGTCTACTCGGTCGCCTTCGCGCTTACCATGGCACCGGCGACCATGATCGCGGGCGTGTACTCATCCTTGTTCCTTCCATTGCTCTCACGGGTTCAGACACTTCGCAGTCAGTTTGAACGGCGTTACGCAGTGTGTTGCGAGGCGATCACAGTGGGGGCCGTTCTGATGGCAGTCTTGTTTATTGTGGCTGGGGGACCATTTGTCGTGCTGATTTACGGGGCAAAGTACGTGGCGGCCGGAGCCTTTATCGGGATATTAGGCGGAATGTGGGGCCTGCGGACTTTGCGCGTCGCCCCAACTGTGGCGGCGATGGCGCTGGGGGACACGAGAAACGCGATGGTTTCAAACATCGCCAGGACGACTGCGCTGGCGGGGATGCTTTTCGTTACCTGGGCCGGCTACGGACTGCCGGGGATTGCGGCTTGCGGATTGGGTGGAGAGTTGCTGGCGACGATCGTCTGCGTCTCGCGGTTACGCCGTGAACACGCGGTCCCTTCGGCAATATTCTTGAGAGGATTTGCAACGTTCGCGGCCGGGACGCTGTTGGCAGGCTTAGCCGTCTGGGGATGGGGGCCCGGTTTCGACTGGAAGACCGTCTTTCTAACAGCCGTGGGTCTGATGGTTCCGCTTTCGCTTAGCATGCTTCTTGTTTTTCCCAGTTTACGTATATCGGTCTTCGGGCCGGAATCCTCGTTCTTCAGTTTGATCAAGGGTAGGGGATCCCCGAAGGCGAAAGCCGCGGTAGAAACGCGGTTGTGATAGACCAAGTCAAGTGTGGAGGGCGCTGTGGCCAATTTCGTTATCTCTGTTGAACAATCACGTAGCGCAGCATATCAGAAAACGGTGGCGGATGAAATAGAAGCCGGCAGGTATGTGGACGATGAAGCGCTCGCGGGTTTTCGTATCAATCACCCTTGCATCATTTCTTACAAGACGCGCCTGCTTTTGGGACGCGAGCCACGGTTGAATGGCCCCCATTACCGTCGTTACTCGGAGTGGACTTCATTTCTCCCCGAGCAATTCGGGAAAAGGGAACGGTGTCTTAGCCTTGGCTCGGGAATCGGCCGAGTAGAGAAGTTTCTGATCGAGGAAGGTTTCACGGAGCGTTTTGAAACGATCGAATTGAATCCTCACAGCAACCGGCGCGCTGCCGCCCGTGGTGGGATCGCTACCAGCGATGGTGATCTTAACTTTGTCAGCCTGCCGGAAAAGGCTTACGACTTCATCCTCTGCAACGGCATCCTGCACCATTTGATTAACCTGGAACATGTGCTCTACGAAGTGAATAAGGCGCTTGAGCCTAGCGGAATGGTGATGATCTACGAATACATTGGAGAGACCCGCTGGCAATTCAGTGAGGAAAGAATGAGAATAGTCCGCCGGGAGTTGCCTCATTGGCGTTATAAAGTACCTCCGCGTTGGCAGGTGACCGGATTCGAATCAGTCCGTTCCAGCGACCTGTTGAGGCTCGTGAACGCCCAATTCGCTGGGCGATGCGAGCGGCTTGTCACCTATGGAGGCGTTTATGCCCCGTTCTTGGGCTGTGTTCAAACGTTGGACGGCATCGAACTTGCGGTCGCCGCTGATGAACGACTCACACAAGAAGAAGCAATCGCACCGTGCTATATGGTGGGCATTTACCGCAAGACTGCCATTCCACCATTGCATGCTGTTCCCTGGTCGGATGCCGATGTCGTCCGCAATCTCCTGCCACACGCGCCGATGACACATCGAATCAAGATGGCGGTTAAGAAAACCCGGATTGGAGTGTTTCTCCGGAACGTTCGTAGGAGAAATAGACGCCGGATTTAGAAGAATTTGCCGACGGCAGGTAGCGGACCGCTGGAAAGGCTGCCGGTCTTTGCCGAGCCACAGTCGGGCGTAATACGGGTTTAGCCATTCCTGCGTCGGAAATTATCACCTGTGTTCTAAAGCGTTTCCCCGGCACGGAAATTATTCTCCTGAACTACGGCAAACACGCGTTTACTTTTTGCCGCCATGAAGAGAGTAGCCAATGAGCACTGAGACGAGTGTATCCGGTGACATCGGATCTAAAACAGAAAGTGTGAGAGACCTCTTACTCTCCGGTAGACAACCCCGGGAAGGCCGAAGATCTTGGCTCGGTCGTTTGCTTTGCTGGCTATACGGATTTGTGCGCCCCCGAATAGCGATACGTTTTATGATACGGTGGTTGGTGGGAGTCCTTGAGGGTGGAGAATATTACTCTTTAACTTTACGCGAGATCATGCTCCAGTACCACGGAGTGGAAATCGGCTTGTACACGAAAGGCTCACCATTCGTGCCCTGGCACTTCAGGCCGGGAATGAAAATCGGCCGATTCTGCTCCATATACCGGACAGTACGCGCATTTAATATGAACCATCCCCGGAACCTTAAATCAACACACCAGTTCTTCTATGGCCCCGGCCATGGATACGTCAGCGAAGACCTCGTCAGCCGTCCTCCTACCGTGATCGGCAATGACGTCTTCATTGGACACAACGCCATTATCATGCCTTCCGTAAGAAAGATCGGAGACGGCGCGTTTATTGGGGCTGGAGCGGTCGTGTATGAGGATGTCCCGCCGTACGCGATTGTGATGGGGTATCCAGCCCGAGTCGTGAGCTACCGATTTAAGAAGGAGATCATCGAGCAGCTACTCGCCGAGCGTTGGTGGGACAAGCCGCTCTCGGAACTTTTGCAAGATCTGGAGAGTTTTCGTCGTACCCTGGATGGAGGGCCTGTCCGATGAGCCAATGCAGTGTGAGAGGTTCCAGGTATGCTTGCCAGCCTGAAGGGAGTAGCCAATTGCTTTAAGTGGATTTCTCTCACGCGATATAATGCGTGCTGATTCCGATTCGGTTAGAAAAGGAGAATCACCGGTGGCCGCGGCATTCAACGACTCAGAACTAGTGTCCGAGCTCTCGGAAGAGCAGCAGAAGCTTCGGGAAGGTGCGATCGAGTTCGCCCGGACTGAACTGTGCGAGGAAATGATCCGGCGTGATCGCGACGAAGAATTCAGCCGCGAAGCCTGGAGGAAATGCGCCGCGTTCGGCGTGCTGGGGATGCCAGTTTCTCGCCAATACGGTGGCATGGGGCTCGGAATCATGGATGTCATCGCCGTGATGGAGGGTCTCGGGTACGGAGCCGCCGATCAGGGGCTGCTTTTCTCCATCAACGCCCACCTCTGGACCACGACTCTGCCCATTTCACTCTACGGCTCGGAAGAACAGAGGCAGCGTTATCTTCCCAGCCTGTCGAATGGTGAATGGATCGGCGCAAATGCCGCTTCGGAGCCGGACGCCGGCTCGGATGTATTCTCGATGCGCACACGCGCCGAGCGGAAAGACGACCGCTATGTTCTGAATGGGACGAAAACCTTTGTCACCAACGCGCAAGTCGCCGATCTGTTTGTAGCCTACGCCACTCTTGAACCTGCCCTGGGGCCGATGGGCATTACGGCTTTTCTAGTGGAACGAGATAGCCCCGGGGTTTTCGTGAGTAAGAAACTGGAGAAGATGGGCCTGCGCACCTCACCCATGGGTGAAGTCATTTTTGACAACTGCGAAGTTCCCGTCTCGAATCGGCTGGGGCGCGAAGGCCGTGGCGTAACGGTGTTTGAATCTTCCATGGAATGGGAGCGCGGCTGCATTCTCGCCAATTCCCTCGGGATGATGAGGAAACAGCTCGAACGGTCCATCCGCCACGCGCAGTCTCGCAAGCAGTTTGGCAAGTCGATTGGGAAATTCCAGTCGGTCGCGAATCGCATCGTTGACATGAAGGTTCGTCTGGACACGTGCCGGCCGCTGGTCTACCGCATCGGGTGGCTGAAGGAGCGTGGCCGGGACGCCATGCTGGAAGCTTCTGTCGCGAAGCTGTACGTCGCCGAATCTCTCATCGCGAACTGCCAGGATGCGATGCAGATCTTCGGAGGTTACGGCTACATGGTAGAGCAGCAAATCGAACGGGAACTGCGCGATGCCATGGGCAGCACGCTGTATTCAGGAACTTCGGAAATACAGAGGAACATCATCGCGAAATCTCTGGGACTCTGAGTGGATTCGAGGAAGCATGGATAACATAAGAGAAGAAATCCGTCAGTACATTCTTTCTCAGTTCTTGCCGGGTGAAAGAAGCGCGAACTTGCAAGATGACACGCCGTTGCTGACCAGCGGAATCGTGGATTCGCTGGGGATGCTGCGGATGATTGGGTTCATCGAGCAGAGGTTCGTCATCGAAGTGGATGCCCACGACGCTACCGTGGACAATTTTGAACGAATTCAAGATATCGCAGTTTTCATCGAGAGTAAGCGCGCCACGAGGAAATAGTGCCGGAGTCCCTATTGCCCGTCTCAAATCTCTGCGGGTACTTGGAAGCCAGCGCGCGGCGTTTTTCCGAAAG
>MGUX01000069.1 GCA_001800185.1 Elusimicrobia bacterium RIFCSPLOWO2_12_FULL_59_9 | reverse complement strand
ACGTCCGCTGCGGCCGCTTTACGCCAGCGAAAGGGTCCATATCGCGACTCGGGTCCCGATGCAGATTGTGAGCATATACTGGTTGGTCGAAAAAATCAAGGGCAGATTGAAAACGGCGGGCAATAACGATGATGTGTTGAGTCTTTTTTGGGCTAAGGTGCGCCGCATCCCGACGCGCGAAATGTTTCCCGCCGATTGCGAGTTCGTTCAACGCCTGCCGAGGCTTTTGCCCGAAGATTGGGAGATTTTTTCAGCCGGCCGAAAGTGATATAATTCGCTGGCGCAACGGCACTCGCCCAGGTGGCGGAACTGGCAGACGCGCAGGTCTCAAAAACCTGTGGCCTTCACGGTCATGTGGGTTCGACCCCCACCCTGGGCATGATTTTTCTACACCTCATGGCTTTTGAGGGTTTTTCTGCCCATTCGCCATGGAATCCCCAAACCAATCCAATTGATGGCCAACAACGCGGCCATGGAGACGGCGATAACCGGCCCGTAGAGGGATCGGTCCCGCAGCAATTCGCCGCTGTAATAAAGGCGCACCGGAAAGGCTTCAGCCACTAGCGTCAAGGCGAGGTAGCCAAGGGCGCAGGCCATATAGACAAAGCCTCCCGCGGAGGATTCGATTTGATGGATGTTTTCAGTATTAAATTTGGGAAAAACGGCTCCAAGTCCGACGGCCATGGCGCTGAGCGTCAATGCGCACAGCCAGATCGTAATCAGCGACAGCGTCGAAATAAAAAGATCCGCCTTCAAGAGATAATTGGACGCTGCCACAAGCAAGGTTCCCAGAACGAAAATCGGGATTAAATTGAAAATGAATTTTTCCCGCATCACATGTTGAATGTCCATCGGCGCGCTTTTGAGGATCCAAAAGCTTTTCCCTTCCATGCTCACCGCGGGAAAAGCGAAACGCAAAGCCAGCGCCGTCAGGACGGCGCCGGTGGTGCCGATATTAAAAAAACACAGAAGGCTTTTCAAAGCGGGGATGTCCAGGGGAATTTTCCATATGCTGAACAGATAGACGGCAGTCAAAGACAATATCAGCATCAACTGGAACCAGTGTTTGACGTCGCGGAAAAAAATGAGGCGGTCCTTCCAGAACAGCGTCAACCATTGCCTATGCGGGCGCGTCGCGCTGGAGAAATTCGATTCCAGAGGATGGGGAAACCGGTAGCGGAGGTTCCGCCGCCACCCTTCCTGCGAACCGCTGAATCCTTTTTCGTAAATGCGGCCGGCGGCCCACAGCAGCGCGCCATAAATGCATCCCAGAGCCAGCAGGATTTTTGAGAGCTCCAGCAAAACCCGCAGCCATTGACGGCCGGAGAAGGACGTCAGGGCCTGGGTCATCCACCAGGATGGCAAATACGGCGCTGTCGGGGCCTGCAGATACTCCAAATATTGACCGACGCGCTCCAGCGCGCTGGGGTTGATAAGTTTCTCCGGCTGGGAGAAGCGAATGAGCGCGTATACAACCGCGAGCGAGCAACTGCTTAATAGCCAGACGGCGTCGCGCGTCCTGGGCGACGGAAAACTTGCCATCAAAATCAAGGTGAATGCGATTCCGATGGCGGCGGCCAGCATCAAGAAGGGGATCAGGAAACCCGCGAAAACCGGATAAAAGGTCCAAGGAAGCGCCTTGACCCTTGCCAGGGCCATTATATAGGGAACGGTCACCATGGCGACCATCCAAGACGCGAAAAAAATTGTTTCAATGGACTTGTCCATAAAAAGAATTCGTGGTGGGATGGGGCTGCTCATTAAAAATTTAAGGTCGGCGGAAAAATAAAGAGTGCTCACGGCGGTGATTAAAGTCGAAATGGCGACCATGGAAAAAGTCATTAAAAACATCATCGCGGTCAGCTTCCATGTCAGCAAGGCTCCAATAATGGATGCATTTTCAAAATAACGCAGCACCCTGGCAAACAGAAAATAGAGGCTGGACAGCACTACGAGTCCGATCGTGATAAAAAAAATTCTCTTAAACCATTCCCACGCGGTCCAACTGAGTATGGAATTCTTAATCCCCCAAAATTTTCGCAATAGCAGCCAGCCAAAGAGCCTCATTTCGGAATTTCTCGATCGTAAACCGCTTGGAAAACTTTAACCTCGTTTGAAGGCATCCCGCCTATTGTTGCGCGCAAGGGAGAGGGAAAAACCAGTTTGAAGTGCCGCAGGGCTTCCACATGCGTGCCGCCGTACTGTATGGCTTCACCGTCCCGGTAATATAGCCGGAAAAAGAGGGTGGAAATCAGCCGCCGCGTCGGCAAGCGGACTCTGCGCCCGCTTTCCTCGGTCCAGGTCCAATACGAAGATGGATCCTTGCCGAGCGTCAGAGCCATGGTTTCAAATTGGCCGGTTGACAACAAGTCGTTGACCAAAACGTATCGTAATTTATTATCTCGCAGCCATTTCAAGGCTTCCCCTTCATCGGCTGAGAGGTAAAAGGCCGCGGTATTTTCGATTTGATCGGTCAAAGTATGCGCGTTCCAGACATAGATGGGTTTTCTGGCCAGCGCCAGGATGTGCGGCCCGAATTCCGGCGGCGCCAAAACGCCGTATTCCAGAGAGCTTTCAGAGGGAATGGCCCGGATATAGCGGAACGCGGAGTAGTAATCTTCCGGCAGCACGATGCGGGTTCGGCGGACATGCTCCCACCACCCAAAGACGGGCGCCGAGAGGGTCAAAAGGATCATAAGGGAGGCCGCCGCTTGCAATGGTTTTTTCAGCGGGCCTTGGGGTTCAACGACCGTCAGGCCAACGAGGCGTTTGGCGGCGGAAGCGGCGAAGCGGCCTATCCACAGGGCCGCGACGGGGCAGAACAAGATTCCATAGCGGCGGTATTGAGCCATTGCCGCGAACGTGAAAACGGTCCAGCACATCAACAGGAGCGAAAACGGATTGGGACGTTTCTTGAAGGCGACCACCGATAGAAAAGGGATGAGCGAGAACAGCCATGTGTAGCGGTCGTGGGCGTAGGACAACCCCCAATGTTCTGCGACCATGAGGGAAGATTTAAATTCATCAAAAAAATAGAAAGGATAGGACCGGAGAGCTTGAATGGGGGAGGAAAATGGGAAAAGGACAAACGCGGCGGCGCCTGCCAACAGGCTGGCGGACAAAGTCCAAGCCCACGGAAGGCGCTTTGCGAGACAAAAATGGGCCGTGCCGCAGGTCAGAAAGGCGACCGCGAGGATCAGGAGAGGAAAAAGAGAAGGCAGGTCCGGATCAAATCGTTGCTGCGCCGTCGGCCAATGCCACAGGGCGAAGGGAATGAAAACGGCGACAAACCCGGCAAAAACGCGAATGCAGCGATTCCAGGCGGCGGAGGAATAGCGGGGAGTCTGTCCTTCCAGCAGGATGTCCGCCGATAGAAATACGCAGGCGTTGATTAATAGAAGCGTTGAGGCCGTCCAAGTTTCCTGGCCCAAAGCCAGAAGCATTCCAGCGAGCCATGAGCACTGATGGGATTTTTCCCGGCTGGTCTGCGCCGCCGCGCATGATAGAGACCAGAGGATGCAAAGTGAAAACGGTATTTCGACACAATGGTGGTCGGGTCTTCCGATCATGGAGTAGAGGGCCGCCAAGGGCAGGATTGCGAGAAGCAGCGCTGCCAATAGGGCCCTTCCTTTTCCAAAAAATGCCTTTGTCCAAAAATAAAGCAGCAGAATGCCCGCCACGCCTGCCGACGGAGCGATCCATGCCATGGTATAGGCAGGCGTTTGGGGATCGTCCTTGACGAGGGAAAGCAATTTGACCAAGAGCGCCGCAGCCAGATCAAATAGGGGCGGAGTCACATGCACAAAAGTCTTCGGGAAGGCGATCCAGCTATCGGTCAGAGGAAAGCGCGGAAGCGTGTCGAGAGCCAGAAGCACGCGATGGAAGTGAATGTACGGGTCCGTTTCCAGAAACCGCACCGCGCCTGCGACAAACACATCGCGCCAAAATACCGCTCGAAGGGCGACGGCAAGCGCTATCACCGCCGCCAAAGCCGAAGCGTCCGTTAACTTTTGCGCGGTCGCCGATACCCAGGACCGCCCGCTGGGTTGACGGCCACGCGCCGTCGATGGGACATCCTTGCCTGAACAACCGAAATTGCGGCCTGCGTTTGGGAGGGGCGGGCTTGGATTATGCATGGCCGGGTCGTCTTGAAATATAACATTTCATGATTCGAGTTCCAAGAAGAACAAGGCTCGCGCCGCGATGCGGCAATTTCCAGCTTTGATGCAATTTTGTATGATGCAATACGATGGGGACGTCGCCAAAGGCCCTCTTGAAGCGAAGCGCGCAGACGTCCTGGAAAAAGGATATCGCCCGGGCTTTTCCCTCCGCGAAATGGGATGAGCCTCTAAAGTACCACACGACCTTCAGAATCGGCGGCCTGGCGGACTGCTACCTGGAGGTTCGCAACCAAAAGGAACTGATCCGCCTGTACCGTTTGGCGCGAACGCATGATTTGCCGGTTTTTATTTTAGGTTTCGGCTCCAATTTACTGGTGCGGGATGGCGGACTTCGGGGATTGACGGTCCGATTCCGGGGAAGCTACGAAAGAATTCGAATGGCCGGCAAGGCGCTGGTGCGGGCCGGCGCCGGGGTCAGGCTGCCGAAACTGGCGATGTACTGCGCCGCGAAATCCCTTTCAGGCGCCGAGCCGCTGATCGGCGTGCCCGGCACCGTCGGGGGGGGGCTTGTGACAAATGCCGGAACCCGCGACGGGGAAATCGGATCCCTGGTGCGGGAGGTTGAGGTCTTTTCCATCCCGAAACTGCGTTGCGAAAAGCGATCGGCGTCCGAGCTTGAATTTTCATACCGCTCCAGCAATCTCAAGCGTCGGGTGATTTTGGGGGCGCTTCTTAAATTGAAACCGGGCCGTCGAGCTGCTATAATGAGGAAAATAACCGCTTATCAGCGCGCGCGGCTTGAAACCCAACCCGTTCACACCTTTAATGTCGGTTCCATTTTTAAGAATCCTCCCGGCCGCTTCGTAGCCCGACTCATTGAAAGCGCCGGTCTCAAGGGGTTGCGTTGCGGTCATGTGCAAGTCTCTTGCCGGCATTCAAATTTTATTGAAAACGACGGACACGGAACGTCCCGAGACGTTCTCGATTTGGTGAAGCGCATCCGAAGGAGTGTGTTGCGGCGAAATGGGATTCGGTTGGAACTCGAAATGGAAATCGTCGGGGAAAAATAGGTTTGGAAGGCGGCGGCAAAGGGTCGTTCTCCGGACGCATGTGCGCCATCGCCGCCGCCGGAACCTTTATCTGGCGTTTTTCCTGGTTGGCGTGAGTTTGTCGGGCGTCATCGGCTTTGGAAAAGTCGAGGGGGCCATGAAGGCATTGGAAAACCGGTTGAATCAAATCCGGGTGGAGCATGTTTCCGCCGAAAACGTTCCGGCAAGATTACAGCAGCCGGTTTTATCCATGTTAAAGCCTTACCGCGGCGAGGGGCTGTTTTCCCTGCCCGTGGCAAGAATTGAAAGTGAAATTGCCGGGCGCTTTCCATATACGCGCCGCGTTCGCGTGTTTCGCGATTGGTTTTCCAAGACCTTGCGGGCGGAGTTGGAACTGCGCGAAGCGGTGGCTCAACTTGTCCCGCGCGAGAGCCTAAGGTTCTTGGATTCCGGGGGCCGGGTATTCGCGGCTCCCCCGGGGCTGTATGCGGAAATGCCTCTGATCGAGCCGCCGGGTCTCTTGGATGCGCACTTGGAGCGCCTAGCCCGATTTTTGACGGAGTTGAAGTCGTCAAAAAATTCCTTGCCCGCCCCCTTGGAGAAAATTAGATCGG
>MGUX01000068.1:4770-13300 GCA_001800185.1 Elusimicrobia bacterium RIFCSPLOWO2_12_FULL_59_9 | reverse complement strand
AGGAGTGGGAAGAAATTCCAAAAGGGGCTAAGTTTGTCAACACATCTGTGGCTTCAAATGTTTCATTTTGAACTGGACAGCACAACGCGTCGAACACGCTTTCCCGAGGGGTGCAAGCAGCCTTAAGAGTCTTCATTCACTTTCTCCGGTTTCGGGGCGTTGAGCGTTGGGCAGCCGTTTTAATAGCGCTGTAAAAACATGCGCTTTTCGATGATTGAGCCAGATTGAGCCAGAATGGGACAGAATTGGACGCCTCACCCGGCCCTCTTCAGATGCCACCGTGAGCCGCGCGCTCGCCCCTTAAGTTCCACAAGCTTCAAGCGTCGGAGTATATCCCGATCAATGATGGACTTGCCGAGGTCCCAATAGAGGAGTATCAACTCCCGGCTGGCCGAGAGCGAAGCTTTGATCTGCGCCGTGCGGATGCGGGACTTGATGTCCTCAAGGAACTCAGGACAGCCGGCCGGAAGAGCCGCTGCGGGGCCCGCCGCGGTTCGATGAATGATTGCCTCAGTTCCTTTCTTCGCAGACATGACTTGATATTGCAATTGCAGATATTTTAGCAGAAATCGCGGGGCTGTTCGCCGTGAAATTTGGGCCGTTGGGCAGCACCTTGAAAATTCGGTTGCAATAACTGATTTTTCAAGGTATTATGTTATGGAAATCGCGCGCCGGAATTTCCCCAAGGGGGCCGCCGCGCCTCGTCACGCTCCACCGGAGCTTCCAACGTCCCTGAGCTCTGCGAAGGGGCCGGCGCATCCGGGTCCCGGGAGCTCTGCGACGGGGGCCGCCCGCACCGAAGATTACCCATGGTCCGCCGCGAAAGCCACCTCCGAGCCGCTCTGTCCCTCATTTCCCGGCATCCTGTCGTAGCAATCTTGGGCGCCCGGCAAGTTGGCAAGACGACCCTGGCCAGGCAACTTCAAGGAAAGTTCCGCGGCCCGGTTTCCTGGTTTGATCTGGAAGATCCGGCGCACGCCGCGCGTCTTGCGGAGCCGATGCTGGCCTTGCGCGACCTGAGGGGCCTTGTCGTCATCGACGAAGTCCAGCGCGCGCAGGGCCTCTTTCCGGTCCTTCGCGTCCTCGCCGACCGGCCGTCCCTCCCCGCGCGGTTCCTGCTTCTCGGAAGCGCTTCCCCAGACCTCCGCAGGCAGGGGGCCGAATCCCTGGCCGGCCGGATCGCGCATCACCCCCTGCCCCCACTCGGACCGGCGGAGACCGGCTGGGCATCGCTGGAACGATTATGGCTCAGAGGCGGTTTTCCCCGCTCCTTTCTCGCCCGCTCCGACGCCCATAGCGCGGAGTGGCGGCGTGAGTTCATTTCAACGTTCTTGGAGCGGGACCTTCCGCAGTTGGGCGTCACGCTGCCTTCCCAGACCCTACGCCGCTTCTGGACCATGCTGGCCCACTTCCACGGACAAATCTGGAACGCCTCCGAGTTCGCGCGCTCCTTCGGCGTGGCCGACACGACCGTCCGCGGCTATCTTGACGGCTTGACTTCGACGTTTCTTGCGCGCCAGCTTCAGCCCTGGCGAGAAAACATCGCTAAACGCCAAGTCAAATCCCCCAAAGTTTACCTTTCGGACAGCGGTTTGCTCCACTCTCTGCTGGGCCTGGAAAGCAGGGCCGCGCTGGAAAACCACCCGCGGCTCGGCGCTTCGTGGGAAGGCTTCGCGATTGAGGTCGTAGTTCAAACCCTCGGCGCCAGGCCGGAGGAGTGCTTTTTCTGGGCAACCCATGCGGGCGCCGAGTTGGATCTGCTGGTCGTCAAAGACGGCAAGCGCATGGGCTTCGAATTCAAGCGGACGGAGACCCCGTCCCTCACGCCTTCGATGCGGATTGCGCTGAAGGATCTCGGGCTGGATCGTCTCGAAGTCATCTGCGCCGGAAGGGAGAGGTTTCCTTTGGCGGAGCGCGTGATGGCGGTCCCTTTGCGCCTTTTTCGCGCCACGGCGTCATAACCCATGTCCCACGGGAACTTTTCGGCGCAATAGGTGTCTCATTGATAGAGATGCCGTGCGGGGGAGGTCCCATATGAAAGGATTCGTCAGGATGTTTTTGGCGGGAGTATGGCTGGTCGCGCTTTCCGGCGCGGCGGCGGCTGAGCCGTTGGAAAAGCTGGCGGGGAAACTGGGCAAGGGGCTTGGGGACCAGGAAAATAAGAAGGTGGCGGTTCTGGATTTTCCCTACCCCGGCGGGGGCTTGAGCAGCGGTTCCTCCATCGTCCAGGAGCGTCTGACGACTTTTCTTGTGGAAAGCGGGAAGGTCGAGGTCATCGAAAGGAGCCTATTAAGGAAGGTGCTCGAGGAAATGAGGCTTGAAAGCACGGGGGTCATTGATTCCGAGACTACCAAAGAGCTGGGCAAAGTTCTGGGGGTAGGGGCCTTGGTCACGGGCACCTTGAATGATTTAGGAAGGGGCAAAACGGAGATCAACGCGCGGGTGATACAGGCCGACACCGGGAAAATCCTCTCGGCCGGCAGGGCGAAAATCGACAGAACCTGGTCCGACTCGCCCGTCAAATCTCCCGGGGCCAAACCGGAGGCCGCCGCGCCACATCAGGCGCCGCCGGCGCTTCCATCGTCCCTGGGCTCTGACCAGGGAACGGCAAATTCCTTCCTGGGAAAGCCCCTCGTGCAGTTGGCCGTCCTGCTCGACACAAGCAACAGCATGGACGGCCTCATCTCCCAGGCCAAGACCCAGATTTGGAAAATCGTCAACGAGCTTGCCTCCTCGGAGAGGGACGGCGCCAGTCCCGTCATCCAAGTCGCCCTGTATGAGTATGGCAACGACAACTTGAGCGCGGGAGAGCGCTATATCCGGCAAGTCCTTCCGTTTACCGCCGACCTGGACCAAGTGTCGGAGAAGCTCTTCGCCTTGACCACGCGCGGGGGAGAGGAATTTGCCGGAGCGGTCATTAAAGACGCCGCCGGCAGCCTTGAGTGGGATAAGCATGCCGACGTCTATAAGGCCATTTTCATCGCCGGCAACGAGCCCTTCACCCAGGGCCCCGTTGATTTCCGGGAAGCCGTCGCTTCCGCCGTGGGCAAGGGAGTCGTGGTGAACACGATTTTCTGCGGCAGCCGCCAGGAGGGCGTTTCAACCCAATGGAAAGCGGGGGCTGACGCGGGCGGCGGCGATTATCTCGCCATCGAACAAGGAATCCGTTTCGCCGCCATCGAGGCGCCTCAGGACGCGGAGATACAACGGCTGGGCGCCGAGCTCAACAAGACCTATATTCCTTATGGTGCTCGGGGCCGGGAAGCGTATCAAAGACAGGAAGCCCAGGACAAAAATGCGGCCAGTTTCGGCCTGGCTGCCGGCGCCGTCGCCGCCGAAAGGGCCGTCTTTAAAGCCAAGGCGCAGTACGCCGCCGCCGCTTCGTGGGACTTGGTCGGCGAAGAGGAAAGCGGAAGGCTTAAAGTCGGGGACTTAAAAAAAGAGGATTTACCCGCAGATCTGCGATCCATGAAATCCGCTGAGCTCGCAAGCTATATCCGGAAAAAGGCGCAGGAAAGAAAGGAGGTTCAAAAAAACATCGACCGGCTCAGCAACGCCCGCGCGCGGCATATCGCCCAGGCGGAGAGGAAAGCCGGCCATGGCGGAAAAGCGACTTTAGACCAAGCCATGCTCAAGGCCATCCGCGCCCAGGCCTCCAAAAAAAACCTAAAATTTAAAAGCGGCTCCTGAAAACCGTCATCCCAGAGATGCCGTTCCCGGCCCAAGCGCCTTCCAGGGCTTGGGGGGCGGGATGTAGGTCTTTGGACCCATGTCCCGGCGGCCAAAAAATAATAAAATGTCCCTTTATTGGTATGGACAAAGGATTTCGCGCAAAAACGGCGGCGCTTCTCATCTGCTTTTTGCTGGGCGTTCCACCGGCCGCCGTTCGGGCGCAAGGCGCGCCGCCGCAGGAACAAGGCGAGGCGGCCGAGTTCGAGGGATTTGAAGAGTTCGCCAACGGGAAGGAGGAGGGGCCCGCGAAGAAGGTCTTCGATCCGTTGAGCGGATACAACCGGTTCATGTTCCATTTCAACGACAAGGCCTATCTGTGGGTGTGGAAGCCCTCGGCCAAAGTTTACGCCAAGGCGGTCCCGGAGTCCGCGAGGGTCGCGATCACCCGCGCCTTCGACAATTGCGCCTTCCCGGCGCGCTTCGGCAACTCTTTGTTTCAGCTCAAATTCAAGAAGGCGGGGACCGAATTGGGCCGGTTTCTGGTCAATTCCACGGCCGGAGTCGGCGGGCTTTTCGATCCGGCGGACAAGCTGTTGGGCTGGCGCCGAGGGGATGAGGACTTCGGCCAGACTCTGGGCGCCTACCGCGTGGGGGAGGGCTTTCCCATCGTTTTGCCCCTGCTGGGCCCCTCCAACCTTCGCGACTCCCTGGGCATCATCCCGGATTTCTTGATGAACCCTATCAGCTATTTTCTTTCCACGGAAACCAGCGTGGGAATCCGGACCGGCGACATTTTCAACCGCTCTTCTCTGCATCTTGAGGAATACGAAAGCTTCAAGAAAGACGCTTTGGACCCCTACACCTTCTTCAGGGAAGCTTATCAGCAGAATCGCCAAAAAAGAATTCAGGAGTGATTGATGAAAAAACTGCCGCTCGCCGCATTGACGGTTCTTCTCCTGTGCGGGCCCTCGGCCGCCGCCGACGACGCCAAAACCGTCTTCGGCCTCGTGCAAGGCGTCGTTGACCGGGCTTTGGCCGTGCTCAGGGACGAGAAGGTCCCCTTGGACGCGAAGAAAGAAATGGTGGTTGATATCATCAACCCCTTGGTGGACCTGCCCCTGGCGGCAAAACTGGCTCTGGGCCCGAAACAATGGCCACGGCTAGCTGAAAAACAGAGACGGGAGTTCACCGATCTTTTCGTGGACCAGGTGAAGGCCTCCTACTTCGAGAAAATGGACCAGTTTTCAGACGCCAAGGTCGAATTCGAGGCTCCCGTCGCCAAAGAGGACAAGTTCTACATGCTCACCCACGTCATCGGCAAGGACCAGCGGCTCAAGCTGGCTTATAAGTTGTATCGAAGCAGCGAGTCGTGGAAAATCTACGATTTGGAGATAGAGGGCGTGAGCATCGTCAAGTCTTATGGGGCGCAATATAAGGAATTCCTTCAAAAAGGCACTTTCGAGGAGCTGCTCGAAAAAATGCGCGAAAAGGCCCAAAGCGCGAAGAAGAGCTCCAAAGGTAAAAAAAGTCCCGAAGAAAAGGCGGGTTCCCCGGACGCGGAGGGCGCCACCCCGGCGGCGCAAGCGCCTGTCGAGGCAGAGGGAGTTTCCCCGGAGGCCAAAGACGCCGCGCTCAACGAGCCAGATCCAGCCGGCGGCGACCCTTCCGTGAAGGAGCAGCCCCAAGTCAGAAACCCTCCTCCCGCCAAAAGCTCGCCGCAGGCCGAGTGAGCCCATGGCGCGACGCACATCCTTTATAGACTTGTACGACCGCCTCGTCCTCGCGCGGCCGGGCGTCACCATCGCGGTATTGTTGGCCGTCTTCGCTCTCTTTTTCGTCTGGGCCAAAGATTTCCGTTTGGACGCCTCCGAAGACTCCCTGGTTCTCGAGCACGATCAGGACCTGCTCTATTCCCGCCGGGTCGGCAACCGCTACCACGCCAAAGAATTTGTGGTCGTCACTTACAGCCCTCCCGAGGAGCTTTTCTCCGGCGAGTCCCTCGACCGCTTAAAACGCCTGCGCGGCGATTTGAGATCCCTCGCCCGGATCGAATCGGTCTACACCATCCTGGACGTCCCGCTCTTGAAGAATCCGCCCGTCCCATTGGAAAAAATCCGCAAAAACATAAAGACCCTGGAGTCAAAAGGCATCAACAAGCGCCTGGCCGTCGCCGAATTTAAAAACAGCCCTGTTTACAGAAATCTTCTCGTCAGCGAGGACCTGCGCTCGGCCGCGATCCAGGTCAACTTCCGCCCGGACAAGACCCTGGAGCCGGTCTATGTCCGCAGGACCGAACTTCTGGAGAAGGAGACCCAGGGCGCCCTCGCCGGCGCGGAAATTCAGGAGCTGGAGCGCGTTTCCCTGGAGTACCGGCGCCTCAAAGACGTGGAGCGCGCCGCGCGCCAACAGGACATCGCGAGCATCCGGGCGGTCCTCGATAAATACCGTTCCGAATGCCGGCTTTTTCTGGGCGGGGTGCCGATGGTCTCCGTCGATATCATCGATTTCATCCGCAACGATCTCAAGGTGTTCGGCCTGGGCATGCTGTGCTTCCTCGTCCTGAGTTTGGGGGTGATCTTCAGGAGCAAGCGCTGGGTGCTGCTCCCCATGCTTTCCTGCGTCTTTTCGGTCCTGGTCATGGTGGGCTTGTTGGGGCTGGTCGGCTGGGAGGTGACCGTGGTCTCCTCCAACTTCATCTCGCTGCTGCTTGTGTTCGCCATGGAGATTTCGATCTATTTGATCGTGCGCTACCGGGAGCTGCGCGCCCTGAAACCGGATGAGGAGCACCGGCAGTTGGTGCGCGAGACGGTGCGGTCCATGTTCGTTCCTTGCATCTACTGCGTTTTGACCACCGTGGCCGGCTTCGCCTCGCTGGTCGTGTGCGACATCCTGCCGGTGATGAATTTCGGCTTCATGATGTGCATGGGGCTTGTGGTCAACATGACGATCGTCTTTCTTTTCTTCCCGGCGGCTCTCATGCTTCTCAAGAAACCTCCGCTGGTTGTGGAAAAGGAATTCGGCCGTTCCCTCACTTCCGCCTTCGCCCGGCTGGCGGAAAACCGCGTGGCGGCCATTTTAATCGCCAGCCTTTTGATCGCCTCGGCCACGGTCGCGGGCATATCCAAGCTCGAGGTGGAAAACAGCTTCATCAATTACTTCAAGAAGACCACGGAGATTTACAAAGGCATGAATTTCATCGACCGGGAGCTGGGGGGGACCACCCCTTTGGACGTCCTCATCGACTTCGGGTCGGAGTCTCCGGAGGGCGCTCCCCAGCCCGGTCCGGCGGCGGACGCGGACTTCGAGGGCTTTGAAGAGTTTGAGGAGGAAAAGGACCCGGCGAAATATTGGTTCACCGCCAGCAAGCTGGAGCTGGTGGAAAAGGTCCACGATTACCTCGATGAACTTCCCGAGACGGGCAAGGTGCTGTCTTTGGCAACGCTCTGGAAAATCACCCGCGACATCAACCGGGGAACGCCGCCGGACTCCCTCACCTCGGCGATTCTTTTCAATCAGATGCCGGAGGAATTCAAGGATTTTCTGGTGCGGCCCTACGCCTCGATAGAGAACAACCAGGCCCGGATCATGATCCGGATCAAAGACTCCATGCCGTCGATCAAGCGCGATGCCTTCCTCAAGAGGATCAAGTCGGACCTCCAATCGAAGCTCGGCTTGAGGGAGGATCAGTTCCGCCTGACGGGGCTCATGATCCTTTACAACAACATGCTGCAGAGCCTCTATTCCTCCCAGGTCGAGACCATCGGCTGGACTTTCCTGACGCTCTCGCTCATGTTCCTGGCGCTGTTCCGCTCGTTTAAGATCGCGGTCATCGCGATGTTTCCAAACGCCCTCTCCTGCCTCTCCGTGCTGGGGGTCATGGGCGCGGCCGGCATCCCCCTGGACGTGATGACGATCACGGTAGTCTCCATCGGCATGGGCGTGGCGGTGGACAGCACCATCCAATACCTCTACCGGTTTAGAACCGAGATCGAGCTCGACCCCGACTACGCCAAGGCCATGCACCGCTGCCACGACAGCATCGGCAACGCGATGTATTATACCTGCGGCACCATGGTCGCCGGATATTCCATTTTGGCCATGTCGAACTTTATCCCGAGCATCCTCTTCGGGCTGCTGAGCGCCTTGGCCATGGTCATGTCCCTGCTCGGGGCCCTGTGCCTCCTGCCCACGCTGATCATCCTGACCAAACCCTTCGGGCCGGAGCGTGCGCCAATGGCGCGCTAAGCGCCAGCACGCCGGGAGTCTCGGCGTGCGTCGCGTTGAGACGGCAATCGCGTCTTTATCGCAGAATTCAGGTTAAGACTTAATGGAGCGGTTGACGACTAGGACGGAGGTTTCTATCAACTGGACGGCGGTTTGTTTCAGGCTCGGAAGGATATCCCGGCCGGTGAAGGTTTGGGCCCGGCCGTCGTTGTAGACGCGCTTGACGGATATTAGTTGACCGCCGGGAGAGGAAAATTTGAAAACAAGTTTGTATTTGTCGGCGCCTTTGGAGGCGAGCGTTATCTCCATGTATTCCGGAAGAATCTCTTCCTTGGCCTCATGCAGGCTGATGAGTATTCCTGATTTCCCGTCCTTGGCAAAATAAGAAAGAGTGCGATTGACGTATTCCTGCGAAGTTTTGACCTCCATCGGAAGGCCGGCGCGGTTTTTTCGGATGGCATCGCTCAGCCAAAGAAGCTTTGTGGCATCGTCCCAGTCGCCTTTGGCGATCGCCGCGCTGTCTTCCGTCTTGGAAGTTCCCAGCGCCTCAGCGTTCTGGTCCACGAAATCCTTTAAGGGGCCGCCGATGCCCTCATTGACCTTGGCCATCAAGTCCCCGATGCGGGCGAGCTCG
>MGUX01000068.1:0-4746 GCA_001800185.1 Elusimicrobia bacterium RIFCSPLOWO2_12_FULL_59_9 | reverse complement strand
ATCGCGCCGCGCAATTTGGCGTAAACGAAAAGATCACCCCGGCCCTCCTCCACTTCCTTGGAGAGCATTTGGACTTCCTTTTCAACGATCCATTTAAGAAAATCCGTTTTTTGATCCAGCGTCAGCTCGGACATATTCACAATCTGGGAGGGAGGATGCTCTCCCATAAGCTGCGCGAAATCGCTCACCTGCTGCTCCGTGGCGAAGCCCTTTTGGACCAGCCGGGACAGCGGGGAAGAGGTCCATTCGAGGGGTTGGCTTCGAATCCGGTAGAGGTGGGTTTTCCAGGCGTTGACGTGCGCGCCGCGGGCCGCTGAGGCAGCCAGGCTCAAATCGGAGGCGGCGACCATCACGGATAGGCAAAAAAGCGTCGCCTTAAAAAACGAGGCGGAGGGTGAGGCGTTGGGGCTGCGCATGGCTAAATATCCGACGGGTTGGCCAGATAGGAGTTGACCACTCCTGTCCAGTACGTGAGCCAATCGGCGGCCAGAGAGTGCAGGTTTGGCTCTATGGCGCTGCCGGCCTGGCCTCCGGAGGAGCCGTCCGCGTTGACCCAGCGGACGGCGAAGAGATCTTCGGCCTTGCCTGTTGAAAACTTGTAGAAAAACCGGTTTCCGTCCTGCTCCACCTCGACTTCGACATATTCCGGCAAATAGGGGCTTGTCGGTTCGTACAGGGCCATAGACGTTTTGCCCCGGAAATTCTCCGGGATAGTGTAAACGGACTTGATTTTGTATCCATGGGCGGAATCCCGTATCGCGTAGCGGTCGAGCTCGCCGGCCCTGAGGCTCCACAGCACGCGTTTAAATTGCGTCGCGTTTTGGGGGGCCTTGCCCGGGAGCTTGGCCGGCGCCGGGCCGGTCAGGGTCTCCATGAAATCCTGAATGCTCTTTTTGGAATCCGGGTTCGGGCTCCCTTTTACATCCTGCAGCTCCGGTTTGCGCGCGGATCCGTCAAATTCAGATGAGATTTTTTGAAAGGCTCCCCCCGCTTTCTGCTGCGAGGCCTTCTGCAAAAGCGATTGGACCTGTCCTTTGAGCACAGGTTCCAGGGAAGCGACGGCAAGCGCGCCGTTGAGCTTGGAGAAATCCTCCGCTTCCATGCGGCCCGCCTTGATTCTTTCCGACAACTGCCCGACCTCTTTCTTGATCAGAAATTTCAGGTAGCCGGTTTCATCGCCGGTCGCCGCCTGCAGAGCGGCCGAGGCCTTCAAGGTGTTGGCGACGTGGTGATCGGCCATCAAATCGGCGAAATCGCCGACATTCTTATCGCTAAAAAGGTTGAAGCCGAGCTTGGAGAGGGGGGAATTGCCCCAGACGGCGGGTTGGGCCCTTAAACTCGTCAGGTGGCTTTTCCAGGCTTGCGCTCCCCGGCCCAGAATGGCGGCATAGAGGGGTACTGCCGCCATCCCGAGCCAGATCGCGCTTGCCAAGACCGTCAAAACCGTTTTTCTCGATGTTCGTTTCATGTTCTTCACCTACGCTAATAGTTTAAGCGTTTCAGGCGGCGCCGCCTGAGGCGAAGGGCCCATTTTTTTATGGGTCTTAGGGCCTATGTGTTTTTTGGGGACAGGATCGAGGAGGCGCGCCCGATGGAGCGGGCGCCGAAGCGTTTGCGGATGGTGTCCATCGTAGATTGCAGGCGTTCGTCGTTGCGGCCTGAAATCTGCTCGAAGAGCTCCAGTTGCCGGCTGGGTTCCGGCTGATGGGAAAGCCCGGCAGCCGTCAGCCCGACCAAGCGCACAGGCCGGCGGCCCCCTGCGCAGAGCTCCGGGGACCCGGATGCGCCAGTGGCACGGCGGTTTATCATGAAGGATTCTAACAGGCGGCAGCCTATCTCGTAAAGCTGACGGCCGGACTGGAGCGGTTCCCGGACGCTCAATTGCCGGGTGTGGGTTTCAAAGCCGGCCCAACGCAGCTTTAAAGCGACCGTTTTAGCCCTGAAGCCGTCCTTGCGCAGGCTTCCGGCGACTTCATCGGCCAGGCCCAACAGGCACTTTTTGACCTTGTCGGGGTCTAAAACGTCTTTTTCAAAGGTATGCTCCTTGCCGATGGACTTCGTCGCGTGCTGCGGCGTCACGGGACGATCATCCACTCCGCAAGCAAGCTGCCAAATCAATCCTCCATGCTTGCCGAAGCGGCTTTGCAGCTCCTTCATCGGACGGCGGGACACGTCGCCGACGGTTCTTATTCCCAGCGCGCTTAATTCCCGCTCCATGCGAGGGCCGACGCCCCACAACTTGGCCGCCGGCAGGGGATGCAGGAAGCTCAAAAGAGATTGCGGAGGAACTTCCACAAGCCCGTTCGGTTTATGAAGCTCGGAGGCGATTTTGGCGGCTAATTTATTGGGGGCGATGCCGACGGAGACCGTCAAGCCGGTAGTCTGGAGTATTCTGCGCTTGATATTCGCGGCGATTCGGGCCGGGGCGCCCAGAAGCTTTTGGGAGTCCGACACGTCTAGGAAGGCCTCATCGATGGAGATGGGCTCCACCAGCGGGCTGAAATCGCCCAAACTCCGCATGATTTCATCGGAGACGGCGGCGTAGACCCGCATGCGGGGACGGACGTAGACGCCGCCGGGGCACAGGCGCCACGCTTGGCCGATGGGCATGGCCGAGCGCAGGCCGCAGCGCCGGGCCTCATAGCTGCAGGCGGCCACCACGCCCCGCCCCCGGCCCTCTTGAGGATCGGCGCCCACGATGACTGGGCGGCCCTTCCACTCCGGATGGTCGCGCTGCTCCACGGAGGCGTAAAAGGCGTCCACGTCCACGTGCAAAATGGTTCTCACGGCGTCCTACTGTCTTGCAGGTTGGTCGTCTTCCAAACCGAGCTTTTCTTCCAAGCGGCGGACTTTGACGAGAAGTTCCGGCAATCTTTCCATGGCGGCGTGGATCTTATGCATTTGGCGCGCCGGCTTGGCCGGCGTGCCGAAGTAGGCTTGCTTGGGCTCCGTGTCCTGGGCGACCCCGGACATGCCCATGACGATGGAGCCCCGGGCGACCTTGAGATGATCTTTGACGATGACCATCCCCGAGATCATCGCCCCGTCCTCTATCACGACCGAGCCGCCGATGGCGGTGTTTCCCACGATGTAGATATATCGTCCCAACTGGGCGTTATGCCCGATATGGACTTGGTCGTCGATTTTTGTGTGCTCGCCGATCGTGGTGCTTTCGATGGTGGCTCGATCCACGGTGCAGCCGGCGCCGATCTCGACGTCGTCGCCGATGACGACGTTTCCGATCTGCGGGATTTTGTGCCTTTGGCCGGGCTCATCGTAGAACCCGAAGCCGTCGGCCCCGATGACCGCGCCGCCGTGGATGATGCAGCGTTTTCCGACGCGGCAGCGGTGGCCTATCACCACGCAGGGGTAAAGCACGCTGCCTTCGCCGATCTCGCCGTAGGGCTCTATGACGGCGTTGGGATAAACGACGCAATGGGCGCCGATCACGGCGCCTTCCATCACCACCGCGCCGGGCAGGACCACGGCCGTGTCCGCGATGCGCGCCGAGGGATGAACGGGAACCGCCGGATATTGCCCGGGCTTAAAAACCGGCGTCTTGTCGAAGAGCTTCAGGAGTTTGATGAAAGCCGTCCGGGCTTGGCCGTCCGGCGCGACGAGCGCCCGGCTGAATTGATCGGCCAATCCGGCCGTCGTCAAAACCGCGCCGCGCTCTGCCGCCCCCGTCGCAGGGCTCTGGGGACCCGGATGCGCCGGCGGCGCGGCGGCCAAAGGATGCCGCCGCAACACATTTTTGGATTCGATGAAATAAAGATAGCCGTCTTCAAGCGGCTGCTCGGGCGTCAGCCGTTCGATGTCGCGCAGGCCGCGTACCGCGCAGCCGGCGCCGCCTTTGACCGGAATATTTAAAGCCTCGCCAATTTCCTGTAGAGTCATTTTTTCCCCCAAACTTCCGCGTTTATTATACCAACAATGAACCCAAACGTGATTTAATGTCCGGCCATTTGTTCAATCCGTTTCCATTGCCGGGGAGTGACCGGCTGCACCGAAAGCCGGCTGTGACGCAGAAGCGGCATGTCCCGGAGTTCCGGCGAGGATTTTATCGCTTCCAAGCCGACGGGATTTTTGAACTTGGCCAGCAAGCGGACGTCCACCTGGAACCAGCGCGGATTGTCCTGGGAGGCGGCGGGGTCGTAGGCGGCGCTTTTTTTGTCAAACTGGGTGGGGTCCGGGTAGGCTTCCCGGACGACCTCGACCGTTCCCACGACTGCCGGAGGCTGGACGCTGGAGTGGTAGAAAAAAGCGCGGTCCCCTTTCCTCATGGCTTTGAGGAAATTGCGGGCCTGGTAATTGCGCACGCCGTCCCAACCGCCCGTGCGGTTGTCGGCGCGCGCCAAGTCGTCTATGGAAAAAACCCCCGGCTCCGATTTCATCAACCACAAGCGGATCATCGGCGTCATTGTAGTACAGACCGCGGCGTTCTGTCGATGCTGCGGCTTGAGTGCGCACATATCTCGCTCGCTAACTTCCCAAGGTAGCGCTCCCTCGGACCCGGGGTTTTCTCTGCCGCGCCCCATGTGCTTTTCGTCCTCCGGACGCGACAAAAACCCGTAATCAAGGATCTTTGCCGTGATTACCCTTGACGGAATTTATTTTTGGGTTTGACGTTTTCTCTGAACGAGAATGAAATGGGGGCGTGCTTGACTAATTCTACAGCCGCCCTTTTTTAGCCTCCAGTTTTGCCTTCCGGTGTGAACGCCACGCGATCCAATTCCGCTCCTGGTA
>MGUX01000067.1:1389-7185 GCA_001800185.1 Elusimicrobia bacterium RIFCSPLOWO2_12_FULL_59_9 | reverse complement strand
TGGTTCTGGAGAAGGATGAGTATCCTTTTTTACGGGAAGACTTGGCCGCGAAGCCGCAAAAATTCGCCAAGGCGCCCGCGCTTTTCGACAACTCCGCCTATTCTATAAAGCGCTTTTACGAGGACTACGGCCATTACATCACCGGCGTCCGCTACCAAGAAGGCAAATCCAAGGGGACGGTGACTTTATTCAACTCTTGCGCGCGAAGCGACGGAGCCGCCGCCGTCATCGTGGCCACGGAGGAAAAAGCCAAGGCCCTGGGACTTGAAATTTTCGCCGAAATCAAATCCTGGGGATTTTACGGCAACAACCCGGCGCATATGGGGATTTCGCCGGCTCTGGCGGCGCCGGTCGCCCTCGAAAGGGCGGGCATCACCTTTGACCAATTGGATCAAATCGAACTCCACGAGCCCTTTGCCGCCACGGTGCTTTCCATCTTCAAGATCGCCGAAGAGAAATTCGGCCACCGCTGGCAAGCCAAGTGGAAAGACGGCGCCTTAAATCCCAACGGCGGCTCCATACCGATGGGCCATCCTTTGGGGGCCACCGGCGCCAGGCTCCTGCTCAATCTCATTTACGCTTTAAGGGCCAATCCTAAAGGACGCTACGGCATGCTGGCCGCCTGCGCAGGCGGAGGCATGGGCGGAGCGATGGTCATCGAGAGAAAAAGCTAGCCTCTTGTCGCGCCCAGCGCTTCTTGACGACAAGTGTTCCAGTGGTAAAGTGGCATAGTGATAAAGTGGTAAAGTGAAAATCTGTAGAATGGGACAGGCCCCGCGAAGGTTCCCTTTTCCGACACTCTACCACTGTACCACTCTATCACTTCCCCGCCACTTTACAGCTTTATCACTTCATTCCGTCTAGAATGGAGCAACATCCAACCGTCGGTCACCAGGAAAAAGGCAGCCAGCTCAAAAAGGCGCTGGGGCCCTGGATGCTTTGGGGTCTGGGCGTCGGCTATGTGATCGGAGGGGAGTACTTCGGCTGGAACCTGGGCCTTCCGGTGGGCGGGACATACGGGATGCTGGCGGCGACCTTGATCGTCACCGTCATGTATCTGACCTTTGTTTTCAGCTACACCGAGCTGGCCTGCGCCATCCCCAAGGCGGGCGGCGTGTTCGACTACGGCCTGCGGGCGCTGGGCCCCTACGGCGGCTTTCTCTCGGGCTTGGTGCAGGTCATCGAATTCGTCTTCGCCTTGCCGGCCGTCGCCTTCGCGATCGGCGCCTACCTGTCGGTCTACTTCCCGGCGATCAAGCCCGGGTGGATCGGCGCCGCGCTTTACCTCATCTTCACCCTCCTCAACGTCTGGGGGGTCAAGCAGGCCGCCTCCTTCGAGTTGGCGGTTACGGTGCTGGCCGTGGCGGAACTCCTGATTTTTATGGCGGTGACGGCTCCGGCCTTTCAATGGGAGCATTTTCGCGCCAACCCCCTGCCCAACGGTTGGATGGGGGTGTTCGCCTCCCTTCCGTTCGCCATCTGGTTTTATTTGGCCATCGAAGGGGTGGCCAACGCCGCCGAAGAGGCCCATAATCCCCAGCGCAACGTTCCGCTCGGTTTCGGCTCAGCCATCGTGACGCTGGTCGTGCTCGCTCTGGGCGTGTTCTTCTGCTCGGTGGGGGTGGCGGGCTGGGAAGCCGTCGTCTACGCCGGCCCGGGCGCCGCTCCGAGCGATTCCCCGCTGCCGCTGGCGATGGCGCACGTGATCCAGCGAAGCAGCCCCTTGTATGGAATGCTCGTGGGCATCGGCATGCTGGGGCTCGTCGCCTCCTTCAACGGCATCATCCTCGCCGCGAGCCGGGCCACCATGGAGCTGGGACGCGTGGGATTTGCGCCTTGGTTCCTGGGCAAGACGCACCCGAGGTTGAAGACCCCCGTGGCGGCGCTGCTGGTCAACTTGGGCCTGGGAATGGCCGCCATCCTAACAGGAAAAACCTCCGAGATCATCACCTTGTCCTGCTTCGGGGCCATCGCCCTCTATATTCTCTCGATGGTCTCGCTCATCGCTCTGCGGCGCAAGGAGCCGCATCTGCACCGGCCTTTCCGGGCCCTGGCATACCCCTGGTCGCCCCTGACCACCATCGGCATAGCCGTCGTCTGCCTGGTGTCCATGACGTACTATTATCCGGCGGTCGCCGCCGTCTTCGGCGCAATGTTGACCCTAGGCACAGCCTACTTCGTCCTGGTCATACGGCCGGAACTTGCGACTCCGGCGCGCCAAGTGCCGTGAGCTCTGCGAACGGCCGGAGCTTGCCCGAGCCAAGTAAATCTACGCTTTCGGATGGAACTTCTTGTGGGAGGTTTTGAGTCCGGATTTTTCCAGGTGGGTATAGACCTGCGTCGTGGAAAGATCGGCGTGGCCCAGCATTTCTTGGACGGCCCTCAAATCGGCGCCGTTTTGAATCAGATGCGACGCGAAGGTGTGCCGGAAAAGATGGGCATAGACGCGCCCTGAAATTTTCGCCTCTCTGGAGATTTTCTGCAGGTCTTTCCACAACTGCGCCCGGCTTAAGGCCGTGCCCCTGCGGCTGACAAAAACCTCGCGGGCGACTTTCCGCCCGTCGAACTTTTGCCGCCTGACATCGACGAATCTCCACAACGCCGCGTTGGCCCGGTCATGGATGGGAACAAGCCTTTCCTTTTTGCCCTTGCCCATCACGCGCACCCATCTTTGATCCGCGTGGATGTCGTCCATCTCCAGCTTTAAAAGCTCCGACACGCGCATGCCCGTGGCATACAGAAGCTCCAGGGCGGCGCTCAGCCGCACTTTTAAAAACCCCTCGCCTTGCGCCGCGACCATCAACCTCTCCACCTCGCCGAGCCTCAGGTAGCGGGGTATTCTTTCTTGAAGATGGGGAGCTTTGAAATCGCGCGTCGGATCCAAGCTCAGTCTTCCCTCGCCCAGGTGAAAGCGGTAAAAAGAGCGGAGCGCCTCCATTTTGCGGTAAACGGATCTGGGCTTGAGCTTTTCCACCGACGATAAATGCCATACGTAATCCGACAGCGCGTCCGCCGTCGCCTCCAGCGGCTCGATGGAGCGGCTGGAAATGTATTTTAGATAGGCTTTAAGATCGTATCCGTAGGACCGGCAGGTGTGCGCGGACAACCCTCTTTCCAAGGAAAGATGCTTGAGAAATCCGGTTAAAATAGGTTCCGGCAAGGCTAATGGGCGCCGACGGCGTGCTTGGGTTTGGGGGAAGCGGCGGCGGGCTTATCGGCCGCCTTGGCCGCGTCCTCCGGAACCGGCCCGCTGCGGATGGCGGATTCTATCGCCTCCAGCACGGCGGGATTCTCGCCGAGAAATTTTTTGGCGCTTTCCCGGCCCTGCCCCAGCCGCTCGTTTTTATAAAGATACCAGCTGCCGCTTTTCTCGACGACCTGCTTGTCGACGCCCAAGTCCAGAGCGCAGCCCTCGCGTGAAATCCCATGACCGTAAAGCATTTCAAATTCCGCCGTGCGATAGGGCGGGGCTACCTTGTTTTTAACGACCTTGACCCGGACGCGGGAGCCGACCACCTCGTCGCCGATCTTGATGTTTTCGATGCGGCGTATATCCAGGCGCACCGAGGAATAAAACTTGAGCGCCATGCCGCCGGTGGTCGTTTCCGGGTTGCCGAACATCACGCCAAGTTTCATGCGGATTTGGTTGATAAAAACAAGGCAGGTCTTGGTCTGGGCGATGGCGGCCGTCAGCTTTCGCATGGCCTGGGACATGAGGCGCGCCTGCAGCCCCATGTGGCTGTCCCCCATCTCTCCCTCGATCTCGGCGCGGGGCACCAACGCCGCCACGGAGTCGATGACGACGATATCCAAAGCTCCCGAACGGATCAGACGCTCGGTGATCTCAAGCGCCTGTTCTCCGGAATCCGGCTGGGATATCAAAAGGTTGTCGATATCCACGCCCAGCTTCTGGGCGTAGAGCGGGTCCATCGCATGCTCGGCGTCGATGAAAGCGGCCATGCCTCCCGCCTTCTGGGCCTGGGCGATCGCGTGCAGGCTCAAAGTGGTTTTGCCCGAGGATTCCGGGCCGTAAATCTCGACCACGCGGCCGCGGGGAAGCCCTCCGACGCCCAGAGCCAGGTCCAGGGGCAGAGATCCCGTAGGAATGACTTCCACCTTGATCTTGCCGGATTTATCTCCCAGCTTCATGATCGCTTCGCGGCCGAACGCTTTCTCAATCTGCATCAGCGCTAAATCCAGGGCTTTCAGTTTTCCATCTTTGGTCATGGGGAAGCTCCTCCGTGAAGTGTGCGACGGTCGGATTATTATATCAAATAAGGCGCGCCGTCGCGGCGAAAGTCTCTCGGCCGCATTGACTCAGTTATTGCGTGACAGGCTCTTAACTCTGGCTTTTTTGGGCGGGAAGGTTGACTATGATCGAGCTGTCGGAGCGGAAATACTGGTGCATGGTTTTTCCAACGGAAGCGATCAACTCTTTGGCGCGGCGATAGCTTGAGTTTTTTCCGGTCAGGACGCAGATGATATAATCGCCCTCGGGCGTATACACGATGCCCACGTCATGGCAGGCCTGCCTGAGAAGGCCGGTCTTGTGCGCGATCTGCCACCCGTAGGGGAGCCCAGTGGCAAGACGCTTGCGCGTCGGAAGCTTCTTCATTAACTCGGTCATGATTTCGCTGGCCGTGGGACTGACCAGCTCCTTGCGGTAAAGCTTCTCCAAAAACATGCCCATTTCGGCGGCGGTCGTGTAATTTTCGCGGGACACTCGCCCGCTCGACAACGACAATCCTTCGGGATTGACCTGGGTGGCCCTGAAGCCGAAGCGAGGAAGTTCCTCCTGAAACGCCGCAAAGCCGACGGTGTCGATGGCCATCTTCATGGCTGTGTTGTCGCTTTCCGTGATCATCCATTGAATAACGTCCCGCAAGGTGAATTTCGAGCCATCCCGGAACCATTTCAGGCGGCCGGAGCCCCCCATGCGATAGCGCCGGTTGACGGCGATGCGCTTGTCCAGGCTGAGCTTGCCCTCTTGGACTCGCTGAAAGACGGTCGCCATGATCGGCAACTTGACCAAACTGGCGCTGGGAAACATCTCATTTTCGCCGTAAGTCCACACCCGGTCGTTCCTTAAATCCTTTATATAGATTCCCACCTTCCCGGGATTGCGCTGTATCCTTTCCTGGACCGAGGCGATCATCGTTTGCCACGCCTCTTCCACAGGATAGGCGGAGGACTCTTTGGGCGGCTCCAGCGGGGCCCCCCCGCCCAAAGAAACGCTGGAAGAGGGGTTTTCATACCACGCCGCCAAGTCCGCGCCGATATAAGCGGAGAGGAAGCCCACAACTGCCGCCAGAAGGACTATAAGCAAGTTTCGCATAGGCTGACTTATAGTACTTTAGCAGCAAAATGTTAAATTTTCAAGTCCTTTTTTTGTGACTTAAGATACGGCGGCAAAAGCGCCTTTATTTGGCGCCGCGCAGAGCTCGGCGCGCTTGGCGTGCCAGGCCCTTCGCTCCGTGAAGGGACGATGGTAGCGCCAGTGACGCGCGACGAGGCACTCGCTCCGGATGCCGGGGGTGAGACCACCGGCCTCCCGGCTAGTACCGGAAGCGCGGCGAAGGAGGGATCGGCTCGGACGTTTCCGCGGATTTGCCTTGAATTTCTTTCTCCACTTTTTTCGCCCGTCTGTTCTTGGAGGGAGAGATGATGCCTATGGCGCCAAACAGGGAGCCGATGAAGGCTCCAAAAGCCGCGATGGCCACGATTGCCGGCGCCCCGAAGGCCAAACCGAGGCTGAGAACGGCGGCGGTCACGATAAGACCAATGACGGTCGCCGGA
>MGUX01000067.1:0-1370 GCA_001800185.1 Elusimicrobia bacterium RIFCSPLOWO2_12_FULL_59_9 | reverse complement strand
CCCCCAAGTCGGCGGCCGCCAACGCATCAAAGGAAACCTCGCCGAAGGAGCGCACCTTGGAAAGATTGGCCAATTGCTTTCTGGCCTCGTTGGGCTTGTCTCCGGCCCCCTTTTGAGGCAACAAAGCTGCCGGTATCGTGATCCCGAATTTATCGATGAACTTGGAATCGGTTTGCTCAGCCGCCTCCTCGGCGGCCTTGGATAGAGGCGCCGTACCCTCGGGCGCAGTGACCGGCGTTTGATCGTTGGGCGCCTGCGCCCCGTCCCACTTGGCTTGCTGCTCTTGAGCCAGCTTCAAAAGCAAATCTTCATCGTAAGGAACGCTGAATTCATCTTTGGGATGAACGGGACGCGCCTGGGCGGAGCCGAGGCTCGCCGCCGCGACAAAACCTATCAATAACCAAAACCCTGCTTTTTTCATTTTAATCTCCTATGGATCGAAACTTCCAGCCAAACAGCTTTAAATCCCGGACTTCACCTAAATACCTTCCAACTTCTCAAAAAGGGAGGCCATAAGATCAATCGCCTTGTCGGCCCCAAGAATCAAACCCAGGCCCGCGGCGCAGGCGGCGACGATGCCGAAGACCGGCCAGCCGAAGACCGGTCCAATGGACCAAAAAAGCGCGCCCAAGACGGCCCCGGCCGCCACCTCTTTCGGGCTGGAGACCGCGATGCCGTCGATGATCAGGCCGGGCCCCATCACCGCGGCAAGATAGGGACCGGTAAAAATGCCCAAAGCATGGTCTTTTAAAGCATCCAGGACGGGAGTTTTTTTGGATTTACCCTTGTCTTTCTGGGGCTTCTCAGGTTTCGAAGAGTCGTGTCCTTTTCCGCCGGAATCAACGCTTCCAATCTCTTTCGATGAATCCTTCTTGGAACCGGCGCCGCCTGGGACAGCCTCCGGCCGGCTCAGCGCCTCCGGCGCCTCAGGTGCCGCAATCTCCGATTGCGGCTGCCCCTTAGCCTCAGCTCCGTCATAAAGCGTCGCATGCTCGGCCATGATGCCCATCCACTTCTCATCGGCCTCAATCATGGCGGGGTCTTTGGTAGGCAGGGGCTTGCCCTCCGCCGTGGCAGCCTGCAAGCAGAAAACCACGCAAGCGGAAATAAAAATCGTGCTTTCTTTCATGATATCCCTCGCGAACCGACTCTTAGCTTATATTCTATTTATCCGCGGCGCCCGCCGCATGAGCCCAAAGGGTAATTTTTAAATCTCATTGGGCCTACCTCCCCATAGGTCCAAAGTCCCCTTCCGGCCTGAGCGCGACCGGAGTACCCAGAAAATCAGGTAAGAACTGATTAGCGACGGAGAGCCTTTCACCGAAATGGTGAAAAATGGCGGCTCAAAACGCCCTGGTTCAAAAACAGCT
>MGUX01000066.1 GCA_001800185.1 Elusimicrobia bacterium RIFCSPLOWO2_12_FULL_59_9 | reverse complement strand
TCTTGGCGGCCGCGCCCGCCAAAAAACCCGGCGCCGCGCTGCGGCGGTTTTCGCCGGGTTTGGAGGGCGTCCCCAGGCGCGCCGAGATTGTCGAGCGCAGCATCGGCGCGGAGGTGGACATCACCAAAGCAAAATTTATGGTCATCGGAGGGCGGGGGATACGGGGCGAGTTCGGCCTGCTGATGGAGTTGGCCGGGCTGATTGGCGCGGAGATCGGCGCTTCAAGGGTGGCGGTGGATGAAGGCTGGATAGGAAAGGAGCACATGGTCGGCCAGACCGGCTTAGGCAGGCGATGATGGCCGCGATGCCGCCGCCAAAACCCGTCACCTCGCTCAAGAGCAGCGACGGGTCCTCCGGCTTCATCTCCATATTGGTGCAATCGGCGGTAAGGCCGGTCCTGAGCCTGACAGCCAAGCGGCCCGCCAAATCGCGTCCATCGGGCGTGGCGCCGAGCAGCAGGAGGTTGGGCTTGTGCTTCAAAACCGCCTCGGCCGCGGCGGCGCAATAAAGGTCGGTGGTATAATTCTTTAAAAGCGGGTTTTCTCCCAAAACGATCTCATCGACGCCGCGGGAGAGCGCCTCCTCGGCCAAGCTTCCGGCCTCGTGTCCCAGAATAAATCCCGTCAGCGGCTCGCCGGCTTTATCGGCGAGCTCGCGGCCCTTGGCCAGGAGCTCCAAGGAAACGCTCGCCAGCAACTCTCCATCGTGCTCCAGCCAAACCCAGACGCCCCGGGCTTGCTCCGCTCCGTAAAGGGAATCAGCCACCTTACCGGCCTCCTTGCACGGCGGTTCCGAGCGCCGGAGCGGGCGCGCCCAGCGCCTCAAGCGCCAACTCGGCCACATCCATCACCGCCGGCCCGGCCTCAAGTTGGTTGGCGCTGTCTTCCAGGCAGGAAATGCAAAACGGGCAGGCCGCGGCAAGAATCTGGGCGCCCGCCTCGCCGGCCTGACGAACCCTCAGCCGCGAAAATCTTTCCGCCGCGGGCGTCTCCAAAAACATCCTGCCGCCGCCGGCCCCGCAGCACAGAGCGCCTTCCCTGGACTCGGCCAGCTCCGCCAATTCCACGCCGGGGATATGCCTCAACACCTCGCGCGGCGCCTCATATTCTCCGTTCCTGCGGCCCAAATAGCAGGGATCATGAAAGGCGACTCGCTTGGGCACGCTGCCCTTGAAGCTGAGGCGGCCCGCTTTGAGAAGATCAGCCAATACCTGCGTGTAGTGCAGCGTCTTAAAACCCGCCTCAAGCCGGGGCGTATGGTTGAGAAACATGTCGTAGCAATGCGGCGAAATCGCGACCAAAGTGCGGACCTTCTTTGCGGCGAAAAGCCTCGCGTTGGCCGCGGCGATCTCGGCGGCGTAGGCCGCGTGCCCCAGGGCCATGGCGGCCTCGCCGCAGCAGGGCTCCTCATCTCCCAGAGTGCCGAAGCTCACGCCCGCCTCGCGCAGCAACCGGACCAGCGCCCGGGCGATTTTCTGCATGCGACGGTCGTAGGAGGCCGTGCAGCCGAGGTAGAGCAGCATTTCATCGCCGGCCTGGAAGCGCCGCACCTCCAGCGATTTGGCCCAGTCGGAGCGCGCGGAAGGCGGCAGGCGGTAGGGGTTTCCGTCCTGATAAATTCCCCACAACACGGAGGGAAGTCCCTTTGGAACCTGCCTTTTTTTCCACGCCAGGGAGCGCAGCGCCCGGAGAACGCGGACGATGGGCACCCCGCGCGGGCAGCGCGGCTCGCAAGCGCCGCAGGAGGTGCACAACCACAGCATCCGGCCGTCTTCCTCCACGCCGAGTTGGGCGGCGCGGATGATTCGCCGGACGTTGAGAGGCTCTTCCCGCACCCGGCCCCACGGACAAACGGCGGTGCAGGTTCCGCACTGATAGCACGGCCAAGCGTCCCCGTTGGTCGCCTCCAGAACCTCCTGCCAGCGGGCGTCATCGAGCGACACCGCCCCGTTTCCAGGCGCAGGCCCGCTCATATCTTCTCCGCGGGCGCCGGGGCCGCCTTGCCCCCGAGTCCCGCCGCGCCACGTCTCGCACCACCGGTGCTTCCATCGTCCTTGAGCTCCGCGAAAGGGCCGGCGCATCCGGGACCTCGCAGATCGTCACGCCCCTCTGGGGTTTCCATCGTCCCTGAGCTCCGCGAAGGGGCTGCGGAGAGTGCCGCCGCGTAGTTTTTCACCACCGCATGCATCTCTTTCATCTTGGCCGCGAACTCCTTTCCCTCCGCCGCCGAAATCCACTGGAGCTGGAATCTGTCCTCCGCGACCCCCTTGCGGGCGAACATCGCCTTCCAAGCCCGGTAGCGCTTGAGCGTATTGGTGTTGGCGTAATTGTAGTGGCAGTCGGAGCCTTGCAGCGTCAGCCGGCAGCCGGTGATGAGAACCGCTCCGGCGCCTTTTCCAAAAGCGCGCTCGATGAAGGACTTCTCGATGCGGGCCGAGCACATCGTGCGGATGACCCGCGAAGAGGCCGGATACTGGACCTTTTCGATGCCGGCTTGATCGGCCCCCGCGTAAGAGCACCAGTTGCAGGCGAACACCAAGGCTTTTTCCTCGGGTTTGTCGCTCAAGGCGGCGTCGATCTGCGAAAGAACCTGGTCCTGGGTGAAATAGGGCATGTCGATGGCGCCGAAATTGCACTGGGCGGCGCAGGTGCCGCAGCCCATGCACAGCGCGGCGAGGATATTGATCGAGCCCGTCTTGACTTTCCCCATCTGCTCGATCGCCCCGAAGGGGCACACGCGCACGCAGGCCATGCAGGCCGTGCACTTTTCGCCGTCAAGCTTGGCCGTCAGCGGCTCCTTCTCTATGTGGTCCTTGGCCAGAAGACCGGAAGCCTTGGAGGCGGCCGCCAGAGCCTGAGCCACGGCCTCGCGCACGTCTTTGGGCGCCTGCGCCGAGCCGGCCAAGTAGATGCCCTGCGAGGCCGTTTCGGCCGGACCCAGCTTGGGGTGGCGCTCCAACAAGAATCCGTCCTGGCTTTGCGCCAGCTTGAGCTGCGAGGCAACGCCGTCGTTTTGCGGCGTCAGAGCCGCCGCCAGAATCAGGCGGTCGGTGGGAATGTGGACCTCGCGGCCTGACAACTCGTCCCACAATACCGCGTTTCCATTCTCGAAACGGACGGCTTCTTCGGGCGCTTTTTCTGGATTGTAGCGGAAAAACTGGACGCCCTCCCTGCATGCCTGTTCGTAAATCTCCTCGGCATTGCGGCTGAAGCTGCGGATGTCCTTGTAGAGCACCCGCACTTTCTTGCCCAGCCGCCTCAAGTGCAGCGCCTGGCTGATCATGGAGGCGCAGCAGTAGCGCGAGCAGCCGGCGTTTCCCTTGCGCGAGCCGACGCAGCCCACGAAGGTGAACTTATCCCCCTCAAGCTCGCCGCCCGCCAGGCGCCGCTCCAAATCTAAGTTGGTCCAAACTCTTGCGTCAGTCCCGCAGCCGAACTCCGTCGGTTGGTAAGGCGCCGCGCCGGTGGCCATCACCACGGCCCCGACGCGCAACTCCTCCCCCGTGGAAAGCCGGGCATGGAAGCTGCCCACGTAGCCGCCGATCTGCTCCACCGCGGTCTGCGTGTGGACGCGCACGCCCGTCTGGTCGAGCTGTTTGATCAAGGCCGCGATCAATTCCGTGGCGTTGACGCCGGAAGGCGCCAAAGTCGTTAGATCGGCCACGATGCCGCCCAGGCGAGGGCCGCGCTCAACTAAATGTGTAACGTAGCCTTGGCGGGCCAGGGCGGCCGCGGCGGTCATGCCCGCCACTCCGCCGCCGATCACCAGGGCCTGCTGCGAGACCGGCTGCTGCGTCGGTTCCAGCGGGCTCAAGCGCTTGGCTTTTTCCACGGCCATGGCGGTCAAATCCATCGCCTTCAAGGTAGCGGCCTCTTTGTCCTCCTTATGCACCCAGGAATCCTGATTGCGCACGTTGGCCATTTCCAGCAAATAGGGGTTTAAGCCCGACCTGCGGCACACGCCGCGGAAGGTGACCTCGTGGGTCTTGGGAGAGCAGGCCGCCAAAACGACGCGCGTGATCTTGTTGTCCCGGATGGCCTTTTCGATGTCCTTCTGGGTGTTTCCGGCGCAGGAAAACATCTGCGTCTGGGCGTAGACCACGCCCGGAATTTTCTTGGAGAATTCCGCCACGCGCTTGACGTCCACCACTCCCGCGATGTTGGAGCCGCAGTGGCAGATGAAAACCCCCACGCGCGGCGTTTCGACGCCCTTCATGGGCGCGGCCTTCTCCTCCTCGGCCCAATGCCGGGAATCCAAATGGCCCAAGGCCAGCACCGCCGCCGCGCCGCCCTCGGCCACCGAGTCCGGGATGTCCTTGGCGCCGGAGGCGCAGCCGGCGATATACACGCCGGGCCGCGTGCTGGCGATCAAACCCCCCTGGGTTTCCTCCGATTTAAAAAAACCGTCGGGGTCCGTCTCCACGCCCAGGGCCTTGGCAAGGTCATTAAGGCCGGCCGAAGGCTGCACCGCGGTGGCCAGAACGGCGAGATCAAAATCCTGCTTCACGAGGCGACCCTCCGCCGTGCTCTCATAGACGGCCCTGAGGCCGCCCTCCCCGTTGGGCGAGAGCTCCGCCAGCCGGCCGCGAATGAATTTGGCCCCCTCTTGGGCCGTGCGCGCCCAAAAATCGTCGAAGCCTTTGCCGTAGGCGCGGCGGTCCATATAAAGAACGGTGACGTCCTTGACCCCGTGGTCCATGAGTTGGAAAGCGTGCTTGGCGGAGTACATGCAGCAGAAGCGCGAGCAGTGCCTGAAGAAGCGCCGGTCCCTGGAGCCGACGCACAAAACCAGAAGCGCGTTGCGCGGATGCCGCCCGTCCGAGGGCCGTATGACCTCGCCGCCCGTGGGACCGGCCGAGGTCAAGAGCCTTTCGAGCTCCATGGAGGTGAGAATGTCGGGGTGGGTCCCGTAGCCGTATTCCTTGATGCGCTCCGCTGGCATGAGGTCGTAGCCCGTGGCCACGATGACCGAAGCCGCCTCCCGCACGAGGGTCTCCTGGCGCGGCATGCCGAAATCGATGCAGCGCGGCCCGCAAGCCTCCACGCAGCGCTGGCACGGCAGATAATTGGGGGGATCGTTGAGACAATTGTCCAAGTCCACCAAATAGGCGCCGGGCACGGCCTGTGTGATGGGCGTGTAGATGGCCTTGCGAAAAGCCATGCCGGAGTCGAACTCATTGGGCAAAACCTGGGGGCAGGCCTGCGAGCACAGGTCGCAGCGCGTGCATTCGTCGGTGACCAAGCGGTTTCGCTTGACAATCTTGGCGGTAAATCGCCCCGGCCCGCCCTCCAAGCCGACGACCTCCGCCGGGCTGAGAATTTCGATGTTTTTATTCTGGGCGACCTCGCTCATCTTCGGAGCCTCGATGCATATCGAGCAGTCCAAGGTGGGAAAGTTTTTATCCAGCACGGCCATCTTGCCGCCGATGGAGGGCGATTTTTCGATCAGGATCACGTGAGCCCCGGCCTCGGCCAGATCCAGAGAGGCCTGAATGCCCGCAATGCCGCCGCCGATGACCAGAATCGAGTCGCTCATCTTGCCGCCTTGCTCCGGACCTGATCCAATCCCAAGGCAAAAGCCTTCAAATTGAGGGTCACGGTCTTGGCCTTGACCGTCGAAGCGATGGCTTTCTCCGCAGCCGCGAAGCTGACCGCCCGGGTCAAACCTACCAGATAGCCGAACATCACCACGTTGGCCACTATTTTTTTGCCGAGCTCCTCAGCCAGGCGCGTCGCGAAGATCGACGGCGCCGACGCGTCCATGGGAGAGGGCCGGACAAGGCCGGAGTCCAATATCAGCGTGCCGCCCTTCTTTAGGCCTGGACGGAATTTGGCGTAGGCCTCCTGAAACATGCACACCAGGATGTCCGGACGGGTGACCAGAGGAAAGTCGATGGGCGCGTCGCTGATGACGACGTTGGCGCAGGAAGCGCCGCCCCGCGCCTCCGGGCCGTAGGACTGCGTGAAAACCGCCTGTTTGCCGTCGTAGAGCGCCGCGGCCTTGCCCAGAAGGAGTCCGGTCAACACGATGCCCTGTCCGCCGAAACCGGCGATTTGAATCTCCGTCCTCATGGAGCCCCCTCCATGGCGGCGCCGCCGCCGTCGGCGCTCCTGTCGTCGCGGCCAAACTCCGCGGCGGGGCCCTGCTCGATCACGGGCGGCCGGAAATGCGGCCGGTCGATGTCCACAAAATTTCCAAGGATGAACGGCTGGTCGATGCGGCGCAAATCCAGGTCCAGCTCATGCAGAGCCGCCCGGTGATTGACGACGCAGCGGCTGCGGTAGCGCTCCATCTCCTCCAGGCCGTCGCCGATGTTGTTAGGACGTCCGAAGCCGGTCGGGCACGGAGCGAGCACCTCGATGAAGGTGAAGCCTTTTTTCTTCATGGCCCGGACCATGGCCTCTTTAAGCTGCCGCACGTGCAGCGCCGTCCACCGCGCCACGAACGTCGCTCCCACCGCCGCCGCCAGATAGGGAAGGCTGAAAGGCCTTTCGGCGTTGCCGTAAGGGGCGGTGGCGGCTTTGGCTCCCAAAGGCGTGGTCGGCCCGGCTTGGCCGCCGGTCATCCCGTAATTGAAATTATTGACGCAGATGACGTTGAGATTGATGTTGCGCCTGGCGGCATGGATGAAGTGATTGCCGCCGATGGAGATGAGGTCGCCGTCGCCGCTGAAAACCGTGACCTTAAGATCGGGCCGGACGACCGAAATGCCCAGCGCGAAAGGAATGGCCCGGCCGTGGGTCGTATGGTAGGAGTCCACGTTGACGTAGCCCGCCACGCGGCCGGTGCAGCCGATTCCGGAAACGCACACATGGCGCTCCAGGGGTATTCCAGAGTCCAGCATCGCCTGGGCAAAACAATGCATGGCCGGCCCGATGCCGCAGCCCGGACAAAGAATATGGGGCAGCCGATCGGCCCGGAAAAGCGAATCCAGATGATGACTTGGGACGATTTTTGCGCCCTCGACGCTCATGAAAGCGCGGCCTCCAAAATATCCTCGGGCAGTATCATCGCTCCGCCGGGATGATTGACGCGCGCCACCGGAATCTGGGTCAAGCGCTCCACCTCCCTGGAAATCTGGCCCATGTTGATCTCGGCCACGACGAATCGCTTCACCTCCCCCTTCCTTAATAAGCGGCGGAGCTTATCCTCAGGAAAGGGCCAAAGGGTGATCGGCCTCAGCAGTCCCACCCGGACGCCCTTTTCCCTGGCCGTGAACACGGCTTGCCTGGCCGAACGCGAGGTGCAGCCGTACGCCACGACCACGACCTCGGCGTCGTCTAAATGCAGCCCCTCGTATTCCACGATCGCCGCAGCGTTGAGACGGACCTTATCGATCAGCCGCGTCACCAAGATCCGGTGGGCTTCGGCGTTCAAGGCGGGGTAGCCTTTTTCATCATGAGTGAGGCCCGTAAAATGGACTTTGTAGCCTTCGCCCGCATGGGCCATCGGTGGAACGCCGTTTCCATCGGCCTTAAAGGGGAGAAAAGCCGCCTCCGAAGCCGGCCTAACCGGCCTCTTGCGGCCGGAAAAAGCGATTTTGACCGCCTCCGGAATCACGACGCGCTCGGTCATATGGCCGATGATCTCATCCATCAAGACGAGCGTGGGAATGCGGTATTGATCCGCGGTGTTGAAGGCCTTGATCATCAGGTCGAAGCACTCTTGCGCGGAGTTGGGACAATAGGCAACGATGCTGTAATCGCCGTGCGAGCCCCAGCGCGCCTGCATGACGTCCCCCTGGCCGACCGCGGTGGGAAGCCCGGTCGAAGGCGAGCCCCGCATCACGTCCACGATGACGCAGGGAATTTCCATCATGGCGGCCAAGCCGATATTTTCCATCATCAGGCTGAAGCCGGGACCCGAGGTGGCCGTCATGCTGCGCGCTCCCGCCGCCGATGCTCCCAGGACGGCGGCCAAACTCCCGAGCTCGTCTTCCATCTGGACGAAGCTGGCGCCGAGCTCGGGCATTCTGCGGGACAAATGCTCGGTGATCTCCGTTGATGGAGTGATGGGATAGCCGGCGAAAAACTCAAGCCCCGCCGCGAGCGCCCCCTCGGCGCAGGCGTGATCGCCCACCATGAAGTGCTCGCCGCCGCTCACCCGCTTGCCGGAGCTCATTTCCTCTCCTCGGTAAAGATGGCAAATTCCGGACAAACCAGGTCGCAGAACCGGCAGTGGACGCAGTCCGCTTCCTTGCCGGGCGCGACGACCGGGTAGTGGTAGCCTTTGGCGTTGATGCTCCCGGACTCCGCCAGGACCTTCTTGGGGCAAAACTCGATGCAGAAACGGCAGCCCTTGCAGCGCTCCGGCAGGACATAAACCTGCCCCTGCGGGATTTTGGCGGAAGTCCAATTGACCGGGCGTCTTGTCGTCATGCGCTCTCAACCCGCGGTGCCAACGTCGGTTAGGTAAGCCTCCAAGATGATGTCGTTCTCCTTTCTCTCATGCAGCCTGAGGTCGGCGGCAAACTCCAAAAAGGCCCTTTGAAGCGTCCTGGCGCCGGAAGCTTCCTGGGACGCGGGGGTCTCGGCCAGCTCGCACAGGCCGTCGGCGCGCCGCAGGAGCTCGCGGTGCTCCTCATAAAGCGCCGCGACCTGCCGGTTGAACTCGGGGCGAAACTCCGTCACCTCCTCGAACTTGCCTCCCGACTCTTCAAGCTCGAAATGGGCGGCCAGGCGCTTGCGCAAGGACTGAAGCAGCCGCTGCACCTCCGCGCAGGAGAGCTCCGCGCCGCCGGGAGAGGCGGCCAGCAGGCCCTCCAGGCGTCCCAGATCGCCCAGGATGGCGCGGTGATCGGCCAGGATTTCGTCGGTCAGGCTCTGGCGCTTCATCTCCGCCAGAAGCCTCATTTTCAGGTGCTCGCCGACCCAATTTTTGAGCCTGCGGCGGACGTCGGCGAAAGCCGCCGACGCGATCAACGCCCCGACCGCCGCTCCGGCGGCAAGCCCGAGCGCGAAAGGAATCACGGGACTTGAATGCTCGTCACTGTTTTTCATGATGCGCTCCAGCGCCGTTCTTGCGGCGCAGAAAAATGTGGTCGGCCAAAACGGGGTCCATCGCCAGAATGCCGTCCGGCGTGGAAACCACGACGGCGGGAGAGGTTTGAACGACCCGGACGACGCTGCCGGGAACAAGCCCCATGGAAAGCAGCCGGTGCAGCTCCGGCCGGTTATGAGGCGAGAGATAGACGATTTGCCCCTCCTGGCCCTCCAGCATGGAGCTCAGCGGCGCCACGATGGGGCCGGTATGCTTCAAAGCCTTCATGCAGCATTCCCCGGGAGGGATGGAAAATCCATGTGGGCAGGCTTGCGGGTGGCCCAACAAGGTGCAGATCGCGTTCTCGACATCGCGGGTGATGACATGCTCCAGCCGGCAGGCGTTGGGATCGATTTGCTCGCGGGGAAGCTCCAAAACGTCGGTGAGGAGCCTTTCGGCCAGCCGGTGCCGCCGGGCCATGTCGTGGGCGATGGTCAGGCCTTTGCCCGACATGCAAAGGTTGCCGTCCGTTTGAGAAACGAAGCCGCCTTGGATCAGGTCCTCCAATATCCCCGGACGAATCGCCTCCTGGAGCAGCGCTTCCAGCTCGCTTTTTTTGATCACGCCCTGCTCGAATTGAGTCCACAAAATGCCCAGCGCCTGCTCAACATCCTCCTCTTCGGTGCTGGGAATCGGATATTTCTTGTTGACATCCATAATCAGGACCAACCCAGGGCCAGCAGAATTTGATTGACGCCGGCCGAGACTAAAAGCGCATAAAAAATGACCAAGCCGCTGATCGCAAGCGTCACCTTGAGCCCGCGCTCCTTAACCGACATGAACCATTGGGCGATGCAGGGCATAAAGAGCGTGATGGCCACCAGGCTCACGGCGCTCTGCCTCAGGCTCAAGAGCCCCTGGCGTTGGAGCTGGTAGAGACCGGCCGCGCCGTAGTCGCGGCGCAGGAAGCCGACCAAAAAAGCCTCGGTGGCCTTCTCCGGCAGGCCCAAAAGCCCGGTGATGAGAGGAGCGCAAAAACGCTCCACGGCCCCGAGCCAGCCCAGGGCATCCAAAAAATACAGCGCCAGAGTGCCGTAAATGAAAAGCGGCACCACCTCCCACACATACCATTTCAGCCGCGAGGCGACCTTGGTCAGCAGATTTTTCATCTGCGGAAGACGCATCGGCGGAATCTCCATCAAAAACGGGGCCGGAGCGCCGGGCAAAAGCTTCGAAGACACCCAGCCCGCGCCCAAAAATGTGGCGACGACGACAAAAAGCCACAGCGCGAAAACGGACCCGCTGAGGCCGGCGGTCATGGCGAAGATGACCCCTAGTTGCGCCGAGCAGGGCACGGCCAAGGCCAGGAGAAAGCTGGCCAGAATTCTTTCCTTCTTGGTGTCCAGAATGCGCGTGGTCAGAAGCGCCATCGTTCCGCAGCCTACGCCCAAAATCATGGGCAGCACCGCTTTGCCGTTGAGGCCGATGATTTTAAAAGCGCGGTTGAGCAAGACCGAGAGCCTGGGCAGGTAGCCGGTATCCTCCAAAAATCCAAGGGCCAGGAAGAAAGTGGTCACGATAGGCAGTATCAAGGCGAAGGCATAGGTCAGCGCCATGGTGAACACGCCGTAATCGCCGATGAGCATATCCCTTAGAAACGGCCAGGGGACGAGAAGGTGAACCGCCCGCGTCAACACGGGGTTGACGGTGCCGCCGAAAACGGTGTTTTCCAAAAAATCAACCGCAATCTGGGCTCCCAGCACTCCGACAAATTCATACAGGGCCCAAAGCGCCAGGACGGCGATCAGGTAGCCGGGCCAGGGCCGCAAGCACCATTGCCCCAGAACCTGCAGGCCGCGGCCGGCCGGGACCGAAAAAGGCGCGGCAGGCGAGGTCAAAACTTCCGCCAATACCAAAGCCGCCTGCTCCCTTCTGGACTCGATGAATATGGCCGGAAGAGGCCGGAGGAAGCGCCTGCGGATATTTTCCAGGCAATGCGCGATGCGGCCGGAAATCTGGGGCGGCAGCAATGGAAAATCCTCGGGAGGTGTGTGGTTTTGGAGCAGGAGGGCGGATATAAAGCGGAGCTTGTCCGGCAGCTCGGCCTGAAGGTTCCGTATCGCCCTCTGAACCTCGGGAGGATAGCTGTTCTTCCACTTGGGAGGCGCGGCCTGGAAAAGGCTTTTTCTTAATTCCTCGAGTCCTTCTTGGGTAGTGGCGACCGTTTTCACGACCGGAATGCCCAGGATTTCCGACAAGCGCTCGGCGTCGATGCGGTAGCCCCACGAATCGGCCTCGTCCATCATGTTGAGGCACAAAACCATGGGGATGTTCAGTTCGGAGAGCTCGAAGGTCAGGCTCAACGTCCGCGCGAGATTTTTGGCGTCGGCCACCTGAATCAAAACGCCGGGAGACTGCAGCAGCAGAGACCGGGTCACTTTTTCCTCTTCGCTGTGCGACACCAAAGAATAAATGCCCGGGCTGTCGACGAACTCCACAAGATGCCCGCGGACGCGGCCTGTGCCCTGAGCCACGTCCACCGTGGTGCCCGGATAGTTTGAAACCGTCACGTATTTGCCCGTCAGGGCGTTGAACAGGACTGACTTCCCGACGTTGGGATGGCCGACCAGCACGGCGCGCATGTCGGCGACCTGCTTGTGCTCCGGATTATCCAGGATGGAAGAATCGTGAGAATGCATCTTAATAAGGAAGGGCCGGAGATTCTGTGAACCCCCGGCCCTTTAAAAAACCTCGCGGGCTGCCGTTGGGGGGAAGAGGCCTCTCCGCGACTGCGCCGCGGCCGGGGCTTTCCCGCCCGATATCATGCAACAAAATTGCCAAGCCCCCGACGATTTAGTCGCCTTCCGGCTCCTGCCCGCCCTCTTGAGGTTTTGCCTCTTCCTCGGGCGCCGCCTCCGCCGGTACCGGTGCCGGAGCCAGCGAGCGCATATAGGCGATGACGGCGTCTATCTCTTCGGCCTTCATTTTGTCCTTATAGCCCGGCATCTTGTTGATGCCCTCGGCCGTGAGGTCGAAGAGCTCTTTGTCGGTTTTAGAAAGGCTCCCCTCGTCAATCAGGTCCAGGGCCGCCAACTCCAGCTTGAACATTTTGGCCATGGCCTCTTTGCCCTTGCCGTCTTTGCCGTGGCAGGACGCGCATTTGGCCTCATAGAGCTTGGCGCCGGCCTCCACGTCGCCCGCGCCGGCGGCCTTGGGCACACCCCCGCCCAGCTCGCGCATGTAGGCGGCCAGGACGGCGAGTTCCTCGCCCGAGAGCTTGCCCTCGAAGGCCGGCATCTTGTTCTTTCCCTTAGTCGTAGTGGCGATCAGTTCCTCGTCAGTTTGGGCCAAGGTGGGCTCGTCTATCAAATTCAAAGCCGCAGGCTCCAGCTTGAACATCTTGGCCATGGCCTCTTTGCCCTTGCCGTCTTTGCCGTGGCAGGAGGCGCACTTGGCCTCGTACAACTTGGCGCCGGGCCCTCCATCGGCTTTCTTGGCAGCCTTGGCCTTGCCTCCTCCCAGCCCGCGCAGGTAGGCGATCAAATCAGCAATCTCCTTTTTGGAAAGCTTGCCCTCAAATACCGGCATCTTGTTTTTTCCCTTGGTCACGATCGCAATAAGCTCATCGTCGGTCTTGGTCAAGGTCGCCTCGTCCGCCAAGTCCAAAGCCGCCGGCTCCAGCTTGAACATCTTGGCCATGGCAAGATTGCCCTTGGCCTCTTTGCCGTGGCAGGAGGCGCATTTGGCGCCGAAAACTTCCTTGCCCTTGCCGCTGTCGGCCGCGCGGACGCCGGAAACGCAAAACAACAAGCATAAGGCGACAAACCGTTTCATGCGTTTCCCTCCTTCTTAAAACGCGTAGGACAGGCCCAACGAAATCAAGTGCGCCTCGTAGCCGGTCTGCGCGGCCCCCAGAAACACCGAGGTGGCCCAATCCTTCTGATAGACTTCCAAGTCATCCTGCGACCAGTCGGTTTCGGTGTAGCGCTGATACTCGTAACCAAGCCTGGCCGTCAGGCTTTGAGACCAGCGGTAGCGCATGCTGGCGCGGAGCTTCTGCAGGCGAGAATAAGTATTGGGGAAATCCGTGGCCAAAGCGCTGGCGGTGGTGATGGTGCCCGGATTGCTCGCCTGCTGCAGGCCCTTGAGATAGGTCATGCCCCAGCCCAAATCCGCGTCTAGTTTGTCTTTTAGCAAAACGGATTGGACGCCGACATCCACGGAATGGGCCGTGTCCTTGAGGACTCCCGCCCAGTCGTTGGCAACGAGATCGTCGGCTGTTGAACTGCGATAGCGGGAACGGGTGAATGCGGACATCTGTTCCCAGCTATAATCTGCGTAAATGCCCAGCCTATCCGAGGGACTAACGCTTGCGTCCACCGAGTAATAGAGAGTCCGCCCGTCCTGGACCCCATATTCCGCGTCATAATCGTCTTTAGTCAAGCCGTAATCCACTCCGGCATTGAGATAATCCAGCGGATCCCAGTCGGCGCGCACCGTAACCTTATGGCGTTTGCGGCCCGCCAAGTCAAATTTTCTCAACTGCGGCATTTCCCCAAGAGCCGTGCCCTCGCCCAGAGGGAATGACTCCTCGGCCCAGTGAAGCTCCTCGTTATAATCCTTCACGATGCGGCGCGCGTATTGATAGCTCGGCCTCACGACCAAGTCATAGAATGGACCCGCCTTAAAGGACACTGCGTAAATATCCTCCTGGGTGGCCTTCGCCTCGAAAAAGTCGTACCCTATCCTCTCCCAGTCATAGGCCAGCTTCATGCTCAAAGGCTTGGCGATGGAGTAATAACAGTCGGCGCCGGCGTTGGTCTTATCGTAGCTGTAAGGAAGGCTCCGCCTGACATTCCCGTATTTAAACGACTTCGTTGGGGTTCCGGTGGAATAGGAAGAATCGTACGGAATCCGCTCGAGCGTCAGTTCGGGCGTCCGGTTGTCGATGTCGTAGTGCTTGGCGCGAACGTTCACCGACACGGGGGTTACCGGCTTCCAATTCCACCTCAAAGCCGCGTTGAGGGTGTTGACCATGCCGTCCAGGCTCGATTGAGGCACGAAGCCCGCCACCCGGGCCTTGCTCAAAATAACCGCATTGGAGGTCGGAGGCAGGAAGGGATCGTTTTGCCTTAGAGACGTGAAGGAGGCGTTGGCGTTTAGATGGCTTTTGGCCGTGGTCTTTGCGGAAAAGTCGGTGCTGAACTGGTGGGAATGGTTGTTGGGAGGCAGCGCAAGCCGGGCCGTGCCGGGAGTGGAGCTCCCGCTGGCGCTCGCCGCGGTATCGGTCAAATTGACCGGATTGTCGACCGTCAACGAGTGAATGCCGTTGGCGAAGGCTGAAAAGTTGTAATTCGCCCTCCAGCCCAGAGTTTTGCCGACATACTCCGTCCCGAAGTTTAGATCCTGAGTCAGGTAATCCACTGGCTCCGGGGCCTCTGCGATCTGGAAACCGAAGTTTACGCCGATGTTCTTCTGCCCGTCTTTCTTCTCAGCGGAGTAGCCGAGATTGACCCGCCAAGGTCCCGTCGGGCTGTAGGTGTAGGCAAGGCTGCTCTTGGTCCGGTCCACCCTTAAGGGAATGCCGGGCGCCCACGGAAAGAAACCCGCCGCGTTGGTGGTGGACGTCTGCAAGCTTGATTGCAGATTGTCCGGCAACGTGAAAACCCCCTCCCCGTCGTTTCTGAGAAACGTCCGCGCGCTGTTGGACAGGTTGTGGGGAGTTTGATCGTAACCGAGAGAAAACTTATGGAGTCCCCAAATGCCCGTCTCGATGTTCAGGCTCTGGTCCTTAAATCCGGGCTTCGCTCCGTCCAGCCGGAAATAATAATCGTCTCCATAATTCCGCAAGCCCAAACTTTCCACGTAAAATCCACGCGGAATGTCTATGTACTCATCGAATTTGGAAGAGGCGACGTCGCCTCGAACCGCCTGTCCCCCGAAGTCCAAACTGACGCTGGGGTCGGAGGCCCATACGGCGGGCGCCAAAATGAGGGCTGCCAACGTGGCCGGGATGATTTTTTGTAAACGCATATTTCCTCCTTACCTCTGGAAGCGAACGCCTGCGGGATGATTCGACCCGTGGATTTGCGAATGGCACTCCGTGCAGCTCCGTCCCACAAGGGTAATACTGGAGGGCGTGCTGGCGGTGGAAGGGTGCCGCGTGATGATGTGGCACTGCTGGCAAAGCCTGGGCCGCTTGGTTTTAAGGAGCTTTTCATGTTTCGAGCCGTGAGGGGTGTGGCAGTTCAAGCAGTTCTCGCGGACCGGGGCATGCTCCCACAAAAACGGCCCTTTTTTCTCGGCGTGGCAGGAAAGGCAGTTTTCGTTGACGGAAGCCTGCTTCAACAAAGTGGGGCCGACGCTGCCGTGGGGATTGTGGCAACTGGTGCAGGTCAGCTTGCCCTCATGCAGAGGCATATGGGAGGAGCGCTGAAACTGCGCCTTTTTCACGCTATGGCATTGATAGCAGGTTTCCATTTCCGTGGTTTTCGCCAGGAGGAATTTTTCCTCCTTGCTCTTGGCGTGGTGCAGGCTGTGGCAGGAAAGGCAGGAAACGTCCCGCGAATCATGGGAACCACCGTCCCAATGAAAGCGATTACCGCCCTGGTGGCACTCCAGGCACAATTTTGCAACGTTCTTGCTGGAAAGGGTTTTCGGATTTTTGATGGTGAAAAAATCGGCATTGCCCTTGTCCCCGGCAGCCCCGCCGTGCAAGGAGCCGGGCCCGTGGCAGGTCTCGCAGGATTTTGAAAAATCGATCCCTTTGGCGGCCGGCCAGGCTCTGGCATGGATATTATCCTTGAAGGAAGCCCTGTCCGCGTGGCAGGCGATGCAGGTTTCAGCGCCCACAAATTCGGCGGTTTTTGCCGCGGGCTGCTCGGTGGACGGGGCGGTTGAGACGGCTTCCCCCTCTTGGGCGGATACGCGGGGTTCTATGCCCCGGCTAAACAACAGGACGGTCAACACAGCCATAACCGATGCGATCCAATGGATGGTTTTCTTCATCGTCTTTTCTCCCTATCTTGATTTACAGCTTATGTCGAACGCCATCTCACGCTATCCTCATTTGCAACAAAACGGCCAATCAAGGCCGGGGCTTGTCTCCCGTATACGGGCCGGGGGGGCGCGCCTTGCCTTCGACTTTCCCCAGATTGAGCCTGTCGCGTTCCTTCACCACCTCATCAAAAAGCCGGCGCAGTTCCTCCGTCTTGGCCGCGAATTCGCTTTTGTTATCCAGTTTACGAATCTTGGAATCGTAAACCAAAAAATCCAGGACGACGGCGGCTTCGGCTTTGGATATGCCGGTGCCGGGCCGGCTCTCCGTCCGGATATGCATGCGCTGGATGTATCTTTCCCAATCTTTACGAACGGCGAAAGGAGCGTTGATGGGCCGCGCCAAAGTGTGGCACTGAGAGCACGTCCTGGCGAAAACGGCGTAGCCGTCCTGCTGTTTCTTAGGATATGAGCTGATGTCGATCTCCGCGGCTCCGAGATCGTAATAAAAGCGCGCCTCAAACTGCTCCGCGCTGAAGCGCGGCTCGGGCGAAGCCTGCGGAGGCTTCTTGCAGCTCGCCAGATTGAGTCCCGCAGCCGCCGTCAGAGCGCCTATCCATCCGTTTTTTATGGAAAATATTTTCATGCGCCTCACTCCGGTTTAAAGCCGAAACCGGTCGCAGACCCTTCCTGCAACAACCTTGCCAATAAAGGAGTCCGCAGTCCGGTAACGGCGGATTTGTTGCCTGTGATGAATCGTCATGACTATCAAAGCCGCGCTGTCGAGCGTTTGGGTCCTGGCCATCCTGTCGACCGGCCTCCCCGCTTGGGGGCAGCAAAACGAGGACTGTATGGCTTGCCATTCCGAGGGGCTGATGGGAGCGCCCCGCGTGGACTTCAAAAGCCACAAAGCCTCCATCCACGGCCGGCATCTGTGCATTTCCTGCCACGCGGACGCCGCCAATCTGCCGCATCCGGAGAAGCTCGCTCCGGTCTCCTGCAAAACCTGCCACCGCATCGAGTCCCAAATTTACATGAACTCCGACCACGGCCAGGCCGTGGCGCGGGGCCTGAGCGAAGCGGCGGCCTGCAAAGACTGCCACGGACGGACCCACACCTTGCTCAACTCCAGAAATCCGCAATCTCCCGTCAACCGCAAGAACATCCCGGACACCTGCGGCCGCTGCCATAAGGACCTGAAGCGGATGGAAAAATTCAAGCTGTCGGAGCTACAGCCCGTCGATTCCTACGCTCATACGGTTCACGGCGAGGCCTTCGCTCAAGGAAAAATCAACGCCGCCGTCTGCAGCGATTGCCACGGCTCTCACGACCTGCACGGCGCCGCCAACAGCTCAAGCCGCATTTTCTGGCGCAACATCCCTGAAACCTGCGGCCGCTGCCACAACAACGCTCTTTCAGCCTACCAGGTCAGCATCCACGGTCAGGCCACACGCGCGGGCATCAAGGAGGCGCCGGTGTGCACGAACTGCCATGGCGAGCATACCATCCGCTCCCCCAAAGACCCCTTCTCCTCCAGTTGGACCGGCGCCATCACCAAAACCTGCGCCGGCTGCCACGCCTCCGAAAGGCTGACGCGCAAGTTCGACCTTCCGGTGGACCGCCTCAAGACCTATATGGACACCTACCACGGCCTGGCTTACCAAAGAGGCGACCTGATGGTGGCCAACTGCGCCTCCTGCCACGGTTTTCATGACGTGCTGGCCCATACCGATCCCCGCTCGTCCACTCACCGCTCCAACCTCAGCAACACCTGCGGGAAATGCCATCCCGGCGCGGGGGCGCAGCTTGCCCATGGCTACGTTCATGGGCCTCCGCCCGCCAACCAGCACTGGTCGCTGCGGGCCGCCACCTGGTTCTACCTGATCCTCATCCCGCTGGTGATCGGCGGGATGATATTACATAACGGCCTGGACTTTGTCAAAAAGCTTCTGCGCGCCGGCCCGCCGCCGCCCCATGGCCACCCGCAGGATGAAATGCGCATGAGCCTCAACGAACGCCTGCAGCACGGCGTTTTGCTGCTCGCTTTCTTCTGGCTAGGCTACACCGGCTTCGCCCTCAAATATTCGGAGACCTGGTGGGCTTATCCCCTGGCCCTCGCCGCGGAAGATTTAAGGCGCTCTTTCCACCGCTGGGCCGCCCTCCTGTTCTGCCTGCTCGGAGTCTACCATGCGGCCTATCTCGCCTTCAGCCCCAGGGGCAGAGAGGTCCTCAAGTCCATGCTGCCAAGACCCGAAGACGTCCTGCAGGCCCTGCGCATGCCGGCCTTCAATGCGGGGCTGCGCCGCGTTCCGCCGCATCTTTCCACCCCCTACAACTACATCGAGAAGTCGGAGTATTGGGCCCTCATCTGGGGCTCCGTGGTGATGGTGATTTCGGGAGGGATTCTCGTATTTTCCGATTTCACCCTCAAGCACTTTCCCATGTGGGTATCCGACCTGGCCACGGCCGTCCATTTCTATGAGGCCATCCTGGCCTGCGCCGCCATCGCGGCATGGCACTTCTATTGGGTCATTTTTGATCCCGACGTTTACCCGATGAACTGGGCCTGGCTTACCGGCTACGTAAGGAGAAAAATGAGATGACTCAGGGGGAAGAAAAACCGCTCTATGGACGAGCCGCCTGGTGGAGACGCTGGCTCTACGCCGCCGGCATCCACGTCCCGGCCGAGAAGATATGGAGCGTCCACTTAAGGCCGCGCTTCTTCGCGCTTTTGGGAAGCGCTTTTCTGGCCGCGGTCGTGGTTCTGGCGGGACTAGCGAAGTATTCCGAAAGCCCGAGGTTCTGCCGCTCCTGCCACATCATGGAGCCCTATTACAACGCCTGGGCGACGTCCAAGCACAAATTCGTCGCCTGCGTGGAATGCCACTATCCGCCCGGCTCCCCGAGGACGCTTCTATGGAAGAAATTCCAGGCGCTTTCCCAAGTAGCCAAATACGTGACGAGAACCTACTCTTCCAAACCCTTCGCCGAGATCGAAGACTCTTCCTGCCTGCGCCCGGGCTGCCACTCCACCCGCCTCCTGCAGGGAAAAGTCATCAGCGAAAAAGGCATCCATTTCGACCACACACCTCACTTATTGGGCGTCCGCCGCGGAAGACGACTCAGATGCGTCTCCTGCCATTCCCAAATCGTGGTCTGAAAACATGTGGAGGTCACCTGGGACACCTGCTACCTCTGCCACTTTATGGGAACAAAAAGCGGCAGGGAACTCAAACCGGTCGCCGGCTGCCTGGGATGCCATGAACTTCCCAAAAAATCATTTATGATCGGCAACATCACCTACAACCATAAGGCTTTCGTGACGCAGAAAGGCGTTTCCTGCCAAAACTGCCATTTGAACGTGATCCAGGGAAGCGGCGAGGCGACTCAGGACCGCTGCTACACCTGCCACAATCAGCCCGAGAAGCTGGCAAAATTCTCCGACACGGCGTTTATCCACGAAAACCACGTCACCAAGCACAACGTGGCCTGCTTCCATTGCCACAAAGAGATGAAGCATGGATTTACGGAGGCCAACCACCAGACGCCCCATGAGAGCCTTCCGCTCGACTGCTCCAAATGCCATCTCGAAATGCACCAGGTTCAGGCGGCTTTCTACGCCGGCAAGGCGGGCGGGCGCAAGGAGGCGATGCCAAGCCCCATGTACCTGGCCAATGTGGACTGCGTCGGCTGCCACCTGCACAGCCAGACCGGCCGCACTCACTCGGAAAAAACATATAAAGCCACGGAGGCGGGCTGCATCAAATGCCACGGAGAAAAATACCGGGGCATCGTCGCGGATTCCAAGCAGCTTATCGCTGAGACTTTGCAGGAGCTTGAAGAAAACCTGGCGCTGGCGCAAACGGCGCTGGCCATCAAGGAAAAAGAATCTGGGAAGGCTCCGCTCAAGGAGGCTCGCAAGAACCTGGCCCAGGCGGCGGAAAAAATGACTTTGATCAAAGAAGCCCACGCGGTTCACAACATCTATCTGGCCGCCGGCCTTCTGCGGGAATCGGACCAAGAGATCGCGCGCGCCGGCAAGAAGCTGGACGCTTCCCTGCAGGACCTCTCGGAGCGCCCCCTCATCTCGGGGGGCTTCTGCGCCACCTTATGCCACAGCAAAGTCGGGGTGAAAGTTCCTCCCGTGACGGTCCGCCATCAAGGCAAGAGCATGCCCCATCTTGAGCACACCCAGTTGCTGTCCTGCACCGCCTGCCATGACTTCGGCCGGCATAAGTCGGTCAAGTTCAAGGGCGATGCGGTCTGCCGGACCTGCCACGCCCCGTAGGGCTTGGCAATGATGTTGCGCTTGCAATCCGAGAGAGCAAAATGTTTAAATCACTTATGTTTTTTATGATTTTTGACGGTTGCGCCCCGTCCCCGTTGGTCCCAACAGAAGCCTAACCTGAATTCTGCAGTTGAGACGCGATTGCCGTCTCAATGCGACGTACACGATTGTGCAGAATTCCCCGCAGGGCGTGCAGCGTTGTCGCTCTGCGACAACGCTGCACGAGGCAGCCCGGGGCGAAGCCCGTCCTGCGCGCTGCGCAGGGAATTCCCCAACCAGGGAATTCGGGCTAATTTTTGCATCGAGTGCCATCGCGGGCTTTCTTCCGAAACCTACGCGGGCCATAATTTCGCCGATTGGGAAGGTCTGAATGGAAAATGAAGTGAGCCGCCGTACGTTTTTGCAGTGGATCATCGCCTCGCTCTCGGCGGCCATCGGCTTGGTGCTGGGAGGAACGGGGACGGGCTATTTTCTGTCTCCCGCCTTCAAAAAAGAAGACGAGGGCTGGATCGATGTCGGCTCGGTACGGGAAGTTTCCCGGGGCGCCCCGGTCAAATTGGAATTTACCCAGAGAAAAAAAGACGGCTGGATGACGGTGGAAACCAGGTCTTCGGCCTGGTTTTTGACCTCCAATGGAAGGGATTTTGTGGCCTTCGACCCCCGCTGTACCCATCTGGGATGCCCTTACCGCTGGGATGCCGACAAAAAGCAATTTTTGTGCCCCTGCCACACGGCCACTTTCGCCGTTGACGGCCGCGTCGTCTCCGGCCCTCCTCCCAGACCCCTGGACCGCTTTCCCGTCAAAGTGGTGCGCGAGCGCCTGCAAATCATCCCTCAAGCTCTCGAATCCGGCAAGGCATGATCGCTAAATTTTTGAGCGAATTGGACGAGCGCACCGGTTGGAAAAAGGTGAAGGAAGCCCTTTTGGACCGCCGCATCCCGGAAGCGTCCGGCTGGCAGGCATGGCTCTACACCTTGGGCAGCGCCAGCCTGCTCCTGTTCGCCGTTCAAGCTCTGACCGGCATGCTTCTGGCGATGAACTATGTCCCCTCGCCGGACCACGCCTACGATTCCATCCGCTACATAGAACGGGAAGTGCTCCTGGGAAGTTTCGTGCGCGGACTTCACCACTGGGGAGCCAGCTTCATGGTGGTGATCGTCGCCCTGCACATGCTGAGAGTGTTTTTTATGGGGGCCTACAAGTATCCCCGCGAAGGAACTTGGATGGCGGGCGTCGCCTTGTTTATGGTGGTCATGGGCTTCAGTTTTACAGGCTATCTGCTGCCCTGGGACCAGAAAGCCTACTGGGCGACCGCCGTAGGAACCAATATCGCGGCGCAGGTTCCCACGCTGGGACCCTACATAGGAAAGGTGCTTAAGGGCGGAGATGTTTTGGGGGCGCTGACCCTGAGCCGTTTCTACGCTTTCCATGTGCTGGTGCTTCCGGCGCTGCTGATTCTGTTTGTGGGCCTGCACCTGTTTTTGGTGGTCTGGCACGGCATCTCGGAAACTCCGCGCCGCAAAGACCAATAATCCATGAGTTGGAGACAGGATTACTTAAAGCAATACAAGGAATTGAAGGAAAAAGGCCAGTCTTTTTTCCCGTATGCGGTGTTCAAGGATATCTGCGTCGCGGCCTTGATCCTGGCGGCTCTTTGCGTTCTGGCCTTGAAACTCGGCGCCCCTCTGGAAGATCTGGCCGACCCCACCGACAGCACCTACAATCCTCGCCCTGAATGGTATTTTCTGTTCATATTCCAGGCCCTCAAATTCTTTCCCGGTAAATTGGAAGCCGTGGCCGCCGTCATCCTTCCGGGCGCGGCGGCCGGCGTGCTCTTGTTTCTGCCCTTCTTGGACCGCTCGCCTGAAAGGCACCCCTTGAATCGGCCTTTTTGGCTGAGCCTGGGCTTGGCCGCTTTGACGGGCATTGGGCTTCTGACCTATTACGGCGCCAAAAGCCCCATGCTCAACCCGGTGATCGAAAAAGACCCGGCGGTGATGGCCGGGACGCGGCTTTACCGCGCTTTGAACTGCGCCTACTGCCACAGGATTGGAGGCAAAGGGGGTGAGATCGGCCCGGAGTTGGACAAGGTGGTCGGGGAGGAGACGGAGGATTGGTTGGTAAAACACCTTCGCGATCCCAAAGCCGCGAACCCGGGATCCGAGATGCCCAAACTCAATCTTTTGGATGATGAGATTCAAGCCCTGGTCGCCTACATGAAGTCTCTGGCCGGCGGGCCCTTCACGGGCGAAGCGCCCAAACTCTTTGCCGACAATTGCGCCGCCTGCCACCGCATCGGCGGGGAGGGCGGGGACGGGGGTCCCGACCTCTCTCTCATCGGTTCCGCTCGCGACAAAACCTACATCAAGAAATATATCCTGGATCCTACCCAACTGAACCAGTCCTCCACCATGCCGGGGTTCAAGGGCCAGTTGGCCGACACGCAGATAGAGGACTTGGCCCGCTACATCGCCGCCCAGAAATTCAACGGCCCGCCTGCCGCTGCCGCCGCCGAAAAGGACCCCCTGGTTTTGGCGGGGCGGAGGCTTTACCGCAACTTGAACTGCGCCTACTGCCACAAGCTCAATGCAAGGGGCGGGGTCGTTGGACCTGAATTGGATAAAGTGGCCGGCAAGAAGGCAGAAGAGTGGCTCACGAAACACTTCCGCGACCCCCAGGCCGTGAGCCCCGGCTCTTCCATGCCAAAGCTCGATCTTCGAGACGATGAGATCCGGGCTTTGGTGGCTTATATGAAGTCCCTGGGAAAGCGGTAACTCACCTTTTTTTGGCCAATTCGTTGCATATCAATCCAGACGCATCGCTTGATCCGGCGTCGCCTAAGAGGAGGAATAAACGATGGGAATCCATCCATTTACGGTGCTTTTGTTTGTTTTGATGCTTGCCGCGGGGGGAGCGTTGAGCGTCCGATTCGAAAATCCAACCGTAGGGGCCGCCATCGCGCTTTTCGCCATCTTGTTCTTTTTGGCCGTGCGCGTCGCGCGCCAATGGCAGAAGGCGGTGATCCTCCGGATGGGAAAGTTCCACGATCTGCGGGGGCCGGGCCTATTCGGCGTCATTCCCTTCGTGGATACCATCCCCTACTGGATAGATTTGAGGACGATCACCACCCCCTTTACCGCGGAAGAAACATTGACCAAGGACAGCGTGCCGGTGGACGTGGACGCGGTGCTTTTCTGGCGGGTGGTGGATCCTAAGAAGGCGGCCCTCGAAGTGGAGGATTACCAGCAGGCCATTGCTTGGTCCAGCCAGACCGCCCTGCGGGACGTAATCGGCAAAACCGACCTCTCGGAAATGCTCCGGGGAAGAGAAAAAATCGACAAGGACCTTTGCGAGATGATCGAGCAGCGAACGGAGGTCTGGGGCATCAAGGCTCTGTCAGTGGAGATCCGTGATGTGAAAATCCCTTCAAGCCTGCAGAACGCGATGTCCATGCAGGCTCAAGCGGAAAGGGAGCGACAAGCCAGGGTTATTTTGGCGGAGTCGGAGCGACAGGTTTCGAAGGTCTTTGAGGAGTCTTCCAAGGCCTACGTCAATAGCCCCGTCGCGCTTCACCTTCGCGCCATGAACATTCTTTTGGAAGGAATGCGGAAGAGCTCCACCATCGTGGTCGTTCCCTCCAGCGCCGTGGAAACCATGGGTCTAGGAGCCATGACCGGAATTACCTCTTTGGCCAAAGAGTACGCGGGCGACCCTGGAGTCAAGGGAGGCTCGGCTTCCTCAACGCCGTAGGCGGGAATGAACTTCATCTTGCGGCAAAAGGAAATAGATGAAAGACCTTGCGGCGGCCGTTTTGTCCCTAGCCTTCATCGGCCTCGTCTGGCTTTTGCTGGCCGGTTACCAGTCGGGATCTAAAAAACAACCCGTCGCTTACAACCACAAGAAGCACATCGCCCTGGGATTGGAGTGCGCCGGCTGCCACACAGGCATCGCTGATGGGAAGGCGCGCGGAGGGCTTCCCACGGTGGAGGTCTGCGCGGCCTGCCACACCTCCGATGACGAAAATCCAAGAGCCAAAGCCGTGCGCGACTATGTCTCGGCCAACAAGCCGATCCCCTGGAAGAAGGTCTACAACGTGCCGACCCACGTCTATTTTTCCCACCGCAGGCACGTGGGGTTAGCCAAACTGGACTGCGCCCTCTGTCACGGCGACATGTCCAAGGTGGAGGCGCCGGTCACGCGGCAAGCGGTGACTATCAGCATGGCGCGCTGTATGGGCTGCCACCACAGGATGAAGGTGACCAACGACTGCCTGGCTTGCCATAAGTAACGAAATGGAAATATCCCGAAGAAATTTCTTCAAGTTCGGCATTTTCTCTGGCTTGACCTCCGCCTTGCCGGTCTGGGCCAAGAAGGCGGTGCTCACGCCCAAGGAAGACGCGCCGCCGCCCATGGGGGAAGAGGGCTTCGCCTACACCATCTGCGGGTTGTGTCCGGCGGGCTGCGGCATCCGCGTGCGCAAGGTCGACGGCCATGCCGTCGGAATCTCGGGGATCCCGGATCATCCGATCAATCAGGGCGGGCTCTGTCCCAAGGGCGCGGCCTCCCTGCAAGAGCTCTACCATCCAGATCGACTGAGGACTCCCCTGCTCAGACGCGGCCCCCGTGGATCCGGGGAGTGGAAAGAGATCTCCTGGGATGAGGCCCTGCGCGCCCTCTCGGAGAAGATCACCCGCGCGAAGTCAGGGAGCAAGATTAAGCCGCTGGCCGCGCTAACGCGGGCGCGGGCGTGGGACATACAAGGCGAGGCGCTCCGGGGCTTGGCCGATTCCATAGGCAAGGATAATTTTTTCGCCCTAGGCTTTCCCAAGTCTGAGTTTCCCAGCGACGCTTACGAGAGAATGCATGGAAGCCGCCGAGTGGCTTTCCACATGAGCCGCGCAAAGCTCCTGGTCTCCTTTGGATTCGACTGGCTCCAGTCCTACCCGTCTCCGGTCGAGGCGCAGATGGCTTTCGCGCAGCTTCGGCGAGGGCCGTCTCGAGACCGCGCCGAAATCGTCCAGATCGAGCCGAGGTTCTCCGTGACCGCGGGCAAGGCGGACCAATGGGTACCCGTCCGGCCCGGGACGGAAGGTCTTCTGGCGTTGATCCTGGCCAAGCAGTTGATCGCCAATGAGACCTACGACAAGGCCTTCATCCACGCGCAGTCCCGGGGTTTCGAGGCCTTCAAAAAGAGCCTGGACGCCCTTTCTCTTGATGATGTTTCAAAGACAACGGAAGTCCCCGAAAAGGAGATCCGTTTGCTGGCGGTCAAGCTCTCCAGCCTCAAACCCGCGGCAGCCATCACCAACCGCGGGCCGTTGCTGACCCAGATGGCAGTCCACGCGCTCAACGCCCTCTTGGGGAACATCGGCACGGGGGGCGTATTCTCAGGGATGGAGGGACGGGAAGGCTTTTGGGCGGACGGCTTGGCCGACCAAAGTCTCCAGGCGCGGCCGCCGGAACTGCTTCTGGTCGATCGTGTCGATCCTCTCTTTCTGTCGCCGTCGGGATGGAAAGAGATCGTGGCGAAAACGCCCTTTGTGGCGACGGTCTCTTCTTTTCTAAACGAGACGGCGCTATCTTCCGATCTCGTGTTGCCCTGCCACACGCCCCTGGAAAGAGGCCACTGTTCTTTCCATGTGTCCGCGAACGGGAGCGCGGTCTTGGGCGCCGCCCCCGAAGCGGTGGCGCCGCTCTACGCGACCAAGGACCCCGGGGATATATTCCTGGCGTTGACGCGAGCTTTGGCTGGGACGAGAGTTCCAGCGGATTTTGACTCCTACGTCATGGGCCATATGAAGAAACTGCGGGCAGAAAAGATGTTCCATGAAAGCAGCGGGGGAAAGATCTGGCGGGAGATGAGCGCTGCTGCCTCCGGCAAGCCCCATGCGACCCGCTCGGGAAAGTTTGAGTTCGACGCATTGACGGACATTTTGAAACTGCAGGACGTTAAAAAGGCGCGGGAGGACGGGGGGTTTCCTCTCCATCTGCACCTTTACGCGCCCCTCGCCTTTTCCTTCGGAGAGGGCGCGCATCTCCCCTATCTGCAAAGCGTCGCGGGACCTCAGACGCAGGAGGCGTGGGAGACCTGGGCGGAGATGCACCCTGAAACCGCTTCGCTTCCGGGGCTATCGGACGGAGAAGCGATCTGGGTCGAATCCCGGAGAGGGAAGATCAAGGCCAGGGCGCGTCTGTCCCGGGCGGCCATGCCCGGAGTGGTCAGCCTCCCCGTTGGATTGGGACATGCCGGCTACGGACGCTGGGCCAAGGGCTTGGGCTCCAACCCGTTGGAGATAGGCGAGGAAGGGACCGAGGTGAAGCTATGGAAAGCTTGACGACCTCTCGCAACGGATTCCTTCGGGGTCTCCTTGGAACTCTCGGCGTGTTCTTACTGAGTGGAATCGGCAAAGCGTGGGGGACCGCGCCTGGGGATGCGGGGCATGGCAAGAGGCCTCTCAAGCCGGGGGAGCACCGTTGGGGGATGGTGATCGATCTGGACAAGTGCACCGGGTGCGGCTCCTGCGTGGTGGCATGCTCCACGGAAAACAACCTGGCATTGGGAAACCCTCAAGAAGCCGCGATGGGCAGGATCATCCGTTGGCTCAAGATTCTTCCCTCTCAGGAGGGGGAGTTTCCCGCGCCGAAGCAGAGGCTTCTGCCCATGCCCTGCCAGCAATGCGACACCCCCCCCTGCACCAAGGTGTGCCCGGTCTACGCCACGTTTCGCAACGAGGAAGGGATCGTGGGCCAGGTCTATTCGCGCTGCATCGGCTGCCGCTACTGCCTCAACGCCTGTCCCTACACCTGCAAGGACTTCAACTGGAAAGCGCCGGTCTGGCCGAAGGAGATGCAGGCCTCCTTTAATCCCGACGTCTCGATTCGTCCCAAAGGCGTGGTTGAGAAGTGCCTCTTCTGCCACCATCGCCTGCAACGGGCCAAGGAGGAAGCTGTGGCGGAGGGACGGCCACTGCGGGAAAATGATTACCAGCCCGCCTGCGCGGAGATTTGTCCCGCGAAAGCCATCGTCTTCGGGGATCTCAATAACAACGACAGCGACGCGGCCAACCTCTCCAAGGACCCCCGCGCCTTCCATCTTTTGGAAGAACTGGGCGCCGAACCCAAAGTGACCTATTTGAAGGAAGGAGCATGAGACCAAGGAACTGGACCTTTTACGTTCAGCTTGCGGGCTTCGCCGGCTTCTGCGCGTTCGCGGTCGCGGCCAACGGCTGGTTCGTCTGGCGCGCCGCCGCGTCGTACCGGCTCGGCGACGCCTGGCTGCCGGCCGTGGTCATGGGCAGCATCATCGGCCCCATCTTCATCATCCTTTCCTGGATCATCTCCCGTCTTTTCTTCAAGATCGCGTTGCGGAAAACAAAAAGCGGAAAAAGCCCCGCCCCCCTGGAGATATTCCCTGAGGAGGAAGTCCTGGTGGCCCCCATCTTCGAAGCGCCCACGGGGGGATTCCTCGCGACCATGGCGGTCCTGACCTGCGTGAGCCTTTGGGCGATCTTCGCCTGGTGCTACCAGATGTATTACGGGCTCGCGGTGACGGGTCTCAATAATCCGGTCTTTTGGGGATTCTACATCACCAATTTCGTCTTTTTCATCGGCATCTCGCACGCGGGAACGCTGATCTCAGCCATACTCAGGATCGTCCAGGCGGAGTGGCGGCGCTCCATCACGCGTTCGGCGGAGGTGATCACGGTCCTAGTACTCGTCTTCGGGGCGGGCAACATCATCCTTGATCTGGGCCGTCCCGATCGCGCTCTTAACGTCTTTCTTGCAGGCCGTTTTCAATCGCCGCTGATGTGGGACGTCTGCAGCATCACCACCTATCTTATCGGCAGCACCCTCTATCTCTACCTTCCCCTTATCCCGGACATCGCCATCCTCAGAGACCGCGCTCAAGGCTGGCGCAAGCCCCTTTACGAGTTGCTTTCTTTGAACTGGAGCGGCAGCCACGAGGAACGGGAAGTGTTGGAGAAATGCATCGCCATCATGGCCATCCTGGTGATTCCCGTCGCCGTCAGCGTCCACACGGTGGTTTCCTACGTCTTCAGCATGACGGTCCAGCCGATGTGGCACTCGACCATCTTTGGCCCCTACTTCGTGGTCGGCGCCATCTTCTCGGGGATCGCGGCGCTCATCATCGCCATGGCGGTGCTCCGCAAGGGCTATGGCCTGGAGAACCATCTCCGGGCGATACACTTCGAGAATCTAGGCAAGCTCTTGCTGGTGATGTGCTGCCTCTGGTTCTACTTCACGTTCTCCGAATACCTGACGACCTGGTACGGCGGCGAGCCCGAGCACATGGTGATCTTTAACTTGAAGATCAGCGGGCCCTACGCTCCCGCATTCTGGCTGATGGCCGTCACCTGCTTCGTAGTTCCCTTCGGCGTCCTGGTCTCCCCCTTGGGGAAGACGGTCCGAGGGACGGTGATCGCTTCATCGACTGTGATCGTGGGCATGTGGCTGGAGAGATTTCTGATCGTGGTGCCCACTTTGATCCGACCCCGGCTGCCCTATACGACCGGCGGCTACACGCCCAGTTGGGTGGAGATATCGCTCTTCGCGGGATGCATCTCGACGTTTGTCATGCTCTATGCGATGTTTACCCGAGTGTTCCCCATCGTCTCCATTTGGGAGGTGCGGGAGGGAAAGGAGCAGGCCGAGGGGGAAGTCGTGGCGAGAATCCGCACCTATTTCCCATCATGAGGATACGAACGTCGGGCCTCATCGTCCTCCTTCTTGCGGGGCTCTCCTTGGCGGCCTGCGGCGGAAAAGAAGAATCCCCCTCGCCGAAGAACCCGGCTGCCTCCGCAAAGGCCGTCCCGCCGTTTTACTACGACCTGGGCTCCCCCACCGTGGACGTGTCCGGCTACCCCGAGAATCAGAAGGCGAATTACCGGTTCTTCCTGGGCGTCTGCGGCTCCTGCCATACGACGGCGCGTCCCCTGAACTCTCCGTACATGGAGGCGGACGTCTGGAAGCGCTATGTGCGCAGGATGCATCTCAAGATGAAAGGCCGCGGAATCGAATTGAGCAAGGCGGATGAGGAAAGGATCATGGACTTTCTCACCTACGATTCCAAGGTCAGGAAAATCTTAAAGCAGGGCGAATTCCAGGCTCAGCAGGAAAAACTCAAAGATTTGTTCGCAAACCAATCAAGACCTCCAAACCCCGATTAAAAACCGCATGGCGATTTTAATGAAGAACACGAGGCTCATGGTCCAAGCCGCCCTGTTCTTGGTCCTGCTGTCGATTCCCTGGGGACAACAAGTCGTGGCCGCCGAGCCTCGCGAGTCTTGCCGCGAGTGCCACCAGGATGAGAAATTCCGCGTCCAGAATAAAAAGATATACAACTACTACCGGGAATGGAGCGGCTCCGCCCATGATTTAGCGGGGCTCTCCTGCACGGCCTGTCATAACGGCGAACCAACTAAGGCATCCAAGGAGGAAGCTCATAAGGGCATCCTCCCTCAATCCAATCCTAACAGCCCGTTCTATTTTAAGAACATCCCAAAGACCTGCGGCAACTGCCACGCGCCCATTCTCGCGCGCTTCGCCATGAGCCGACACTACGACCAGTTGAATGCCGCGGGGCGAGGGCCCAATTGCATCACCTGCCACGGCTCGCTCAACACGCGCGTCTATTCCAAGACCATTCTCCAGCGGGCCTGCAAGAACTGCCACAACCCCAGGACCAAGAACCACCCCGAGGTCATCGCCCAGGCCGAAGAGATTCTCGAGCGGCTCAACCATGCCAACGGATACCGCAAGGGCCTCAAGTTCTACTACAAGTCCATCAAGAAACCCGGGGCAATGGCCAAGGTCGACAAGGCCTACGAAGACGTCATCCGGTTCTGGCATGAGTTCGACTTTAAGAAGCTCCTGCCCCGCTCCCAGGACCTCTTGGTGGAACTCAAGACCCTTTACGTTGAGGCGCACAAGGAAGATGCCTCCGGGCGAAAATGACCTTGGACCGTGACGAAGGCTCGAAGAGAATTCCTTTGGCGGCCGCCGGCGCGGCCGTCGCCTGCCTGCTCGCTCTGGCCGTGGTCTTCACGAAGGACCTCATCGGCAAAGGACCGGGCCGCGACGACATTCCCAAGCTATCCCCGGAATACGCCGACCCCTCCACCGTGCGCAAAGTCCGCACGGAGATGACCTTCGATGGCGCTCCATGCCAGGCCTGCCACGAGGGCGCCGAACCGCTCCAGGGAAATCCCCATGAGAAGGGGATTTTCCATGAACACATTGAGCTTAAGCACGGCCGCAACCAGCACTGTTTCAACTGCCACCACCGCATGCAGCCGGCGGACTTCTCCAATTTCGACGGCAGCCCCATCAAGCTCGACAATATCCAACTGCTCTGCGCGAAGTGCCACGGCACGATCTACCGTGACTGGGGCCTGGGCATCCATGGACGGCGCAGCGGCTTTTGGGACACTGCTAAGGGCCCCCTCAAGACTCAGGTCTGCATCGCCTGCCACAACCCGCACTGGCCCATCTTCAAGCCCCTGAAGGCCGCTCCGCCGCCCCATATCAACCCGCGCACACGCGCTAAGGGCGGCAAGACAGCCGGCGCCGAAAACCACGGAGGACTCGACTGATGTCTGAGGAACGCAAGCCGGGCGAACCGGCCAATGAGATCTCTCGTCGGGCCTTCCTGGCCGCGTTGACCACCAGCGCCGTGACGGCCACGGCGGCCGCCTTGTCCCCCCTCAAAGACGTCGTCGATCTGCCGACTTTGGAGGAATTCCTCCGCCTGCACTACAAGGAGCTCACCCCTGAGGACAAGAAGGCCATTCTCGAACGGATCGCCGCGCAGGTCGAGAAGGACTACGGCGTGCGCCCCAATGTCACCGACCCTCCTCCCATTCCCGGCGTCGAGTTCGGCTACGCCCTCAACATCGGCCGCTGTATCGGCTGCCGCAAGTGCGTGTACGCCTGCGCCAAGGAGAACAACCAGTCGCGCAATCCTCAGATCCAATACATCCGTGTCCTGCAGATGCGCAAGGGTTCCATCGACGTGGAGAGCGCCAAGACCGACTACGAGGGCGAGGTCCCCAAGGACGGCTTCTATTACATGCCGGTGCAGTGCCACCAGTGCCGCAAGGCGCCCTGCGTGAAGGCCTGCCCCGTGCAGGCCACCTGGCAGGAGCCCGACGGCATCGTGGTCATCGACTACAACTGGTGCATCGGCTGCCGCTATTGCATGGCCGCCTGCCCCTACGGGGCGCGGCGCTTCAACTTTGAGAAGCCCGAGATCCCCAAAGACGAACTTAATCCGGAGATGGGTTACCTCTCCAACCGGCCGCGTCCAAAGGGCGTCGTGGAGAAGTGCCACTTCTGCCTGCACCGCACCCGAAAGGGCAAGTACCCGGCCTGCGTCGAAGTCTGTCCCACAGGCTCGCGCAAGTTCGGCAACCTTCTCGATCCCGACAGCGAGATCGCCAACATCATCAAAACTAAAAGGGTGTATGTCCTTAAGGAGGAGGTCGGCACTTTACCCCGGTTCTACTACTACTTCAACCTCTAACCATGACCCAAGCCATCAAGGACTACGCGGTATTCGTCGGGCGCTGCGCCCGCAAGACCCTCGACGGGGATTGGCGTTACTACCTATGGATGACGGCACTGACAGCCGTGTCCCTTCTGGGGCTCAACGCCTACTGCAAGCAGCTCGTCGCCGGCCTCACCGTCACCGGCATGAGCGACCAGGTCTCCTGGGGACTCTATATCGCCAACTTCACCTTCCTTGTGGGGATGGCGGCGGCCGCGGTGATGCTGGTGGTGCCGGTCTATGTCTACAAAGACGAGACGCTGCACGACGTGGTCATATTCGGCGAGCTCTTGGCCGTGGCGGTCATCGTTATGTGCCTGCTCTTCGTCACCGCGGACCTGGGCCGCCCGGACCGGTTCTGGCATATGATTCCGGGGATCGGCAAGTTTAATTGGCCCATCTCCATGCTGAGCTGGGACGTCATCGTCCTCAACGGCTACCTGGCCCTGAACGTCCAAATCTCCGGCTACTTGGTCTATATGGTGTATCTCAAGCGCAAGCCGGCCAAAATCTGGTACATCCCCTTCGTTTTCATCGCCATGTTCTGGGCTATCAGCATCCATACCGTGACGGCATTTCTCTATGTCGGCCTGGGGGGGCGGCCTTTCTGGAACTCAGCCATCGTGGCCCCGCGTTTCTTGGCCTCGGCCTTCACGGCCGGACCGGGCTTCCTCATTCTGACCTTGCAAGTCATCCGCCGCCTGTCCTCCTACAAGGTCACTGACAAGGCGCTCTTCATGCTCCGGGACATCGTTCAGGTCTCGATGATCATCAATGTCTTCCTCTTGCTTTGCGAGCTTTTTAAGGAATTCTATACCGACTCAGCCCATGTGGCCTCGGCCAAGTACTTATTCTTCGGCCTCCACGGCCACTACGGCCTCGTGCCTTGGATATGGACAGCCATGGTTCTCGATTCGGCGGCCCTCATCCTGCTGGTGCTGCCGTTCTCGCGCCGTCTAAGATACCTGAGCTTGGCTTGTGTGCTGGCCATCGTGGGCATTTGGATCGAGAAGGGGATGGGCATGGTTATCCCGGCCTTCATCCCCAGCCCCCTGGGCGAGATAGTCGAGTACTTCCCGACCCTCAACGAATGGCTGATTTGCGCCGGGATATGGGGCTTCGGGATGCTGCTCTATACTATATTGCTGAAGATGACCATCCCGGTGCTGACCGGGCAGCTTACACCGCGCGAGTCTGCCGCCATGAATATTGAGTCGAAGACTGTGTGGCATGGAAACTTCCGGGACGCGGCTTGAGCGCTGCTTTTCCCGCAACGCTCCATGATCCGATCACGGAGCGGCAGCCATGCCGCCGTAATGGACCACTCTACCACTCGACCACTGGACCACTCGAACACTTTCCCCTATATGGCAATTTCGTTGCACCAACCCCCTCGCCGTTCGCTAAATGCGATGGAACACATGGTTGAACCAGCCGTTAACGACAGATGGCAGCTTCCAGCTATCATCGCCACCGTCATCCTCGTGATATTCGGCGGTTATGAACTGCTCGAGCGCTTTGGGCTGCCAGGCGCGGAGATGGAGACGCTTCACCGGCTCCACATCTTAAGAGGAATCAGCGCCACTCTTGTTGGGACCTTCGCAGCGGCTTGGTGGTTGAACCGCCGGACACAACGATTGTTCTCTCAAGACGTCGGCGTTCTGGTCGGTTCGGAAGGGATCGGCGAGCAGATCGCCTGGTTTCTCAGCATGCGCTGGATCGTCGCCGCCGTTACGACCGCCGCGATATTCGTCTCGCAGCACGTGCTGCGCCTCCTTCCGGACGCCGTGACGCCGTATCTGTGGATGGGATGCATGGCGCTCTGGTTGACAAGCCTGGTCTTCCATTGGACGAAGAATGAGTTCGGGAACTTCCGGTCCTGCATGCTGTGGCTCATCCTCACCGACCTTGTTATCCTCACGCATCTGCTTCATTTCTCCGGGGGACTCGAAAATCCCCTCTTTGTCATCTATATATTCCACGTCATCATTGCGGGAATACTCCTGCCCAAGAGAGACGCCTACCTGGTCTCGGCGCTGATCGCCGCGTTCTTCCTTTTCGCCGCTTTCGGAGAGTATTTCCGGCTCTTGCCCCACTATACCCTGGCTATTTTTCCCCATGAGGGGCATGGCGCGCAAGCCGCTCATGCGTCTCATCAGTTGCCGTTCGTGTTGGGCACGACCGGCACATTTTTAATCCTGCTGGGCGGCTCGACCTTTTTTACCACGACCATCATGGAGCGTCTTCGCGCCAGCAACCAGCGGCTCCTTCAGGCTGAAAAGTTCGGCGCGCTGGGGCAACTCGTGGCCTATATCGCCCATGAGGTCAATAACCCCATCGGGATCATCTCCACCCGCATGAAGCTGGCGCGGTCGGGGGCCGCTGAATATGCGGCGCCGGAGTTCCTCAAGGAAACCCTGGAGATCGTGGACCGGCAGGCGGATCGCGTGGGAAACGTCGTCCGAAGTCTGCTCAGCCTCTCCAAACCCCACCTCCAGCCAAAATCCCCCACGGACTTCAATGATGTGCTTTCCGAGGCTCTTTACATCTTGTCGGGACGAGTTTCACGGGCCGGCATCATCATGGAAGAGACCTTGGCGGAAGACCTGCCCAAAATCGAATCGCGGCGCAATGACCTGCTGCATGTCTTTCTAAATATCCTCAACAACGCCATCGATGCCATGCCGCGGGGGGGTGCGCTCAAGGTCGAGAGCCATCTCGCGGATGGGTGGATATCAGCGAGCATCGCGGACACCGGCCCGGGAATTTCCGAGGAGTTTCTGGACAAGATCTTTGATCCCTTCTACACGACGAAGTCCCATGAGCAAGGCACGGGCCTGGGCCTTTCCATCAGCCTGGCCCTCGTCCGATCCCTCGGCGGGGAAATCAAGGTCGAAAGCGCTCGCGGAAAGGGAAGCTGCTTCCGCGTCCGGTTTCCTTGGAGGACAGCGATTAAGCCATGAAATATAAAGTGCTGATCGTAGACGACGAGCCTGACATGTTGTCCACCTGCGCGGCCGCCCTTTCCAAGGACGGCTATCAGGTGTTTTTGGAGAATCGCTCGCCCGTTGCTCTCGAAAAGCTCAAAGCGCAGAACTTCGATCTGCTCGTCACGGACATCAAGATGCCGAAACTAAGCGGCATAGAGCTCCTGAAAGCCGCCAAGGAGATGGACCCGGCTTTCCCCGTTCTTTTGATCACCGCCTTCCCGGAGTTGGATTCGGCCCTGGAGGCTTTGCGGGCTGGAGCCTTGGATTATCTTCTTAAGCCCTTTCACCCGGAGGATTTTGCCTCAAAGATCCGCCGCGCCTTGCGGGAGAAACAACTTGGGGAGGAGAACCGGCTCTTGGCCCGCCATGTGTCCAGAGAATATGCGCCCGTGGAGGTCATCGGCCGGAGCCCGGCCATCCTCAGGGTTTTGGATATGGCGGACAGGGTGGCCGCGACTCCTGCGGATGTTTTGATTTTGGGCGAGTCCGGGACCGGCAAGGAACTGATCGCCCGGCGGCTGCATCTTCGTTCCGGCAGGCGGGGCCGCTTCATCCCCGTGGATTGCGGGGCGATTCCTGAAAATCTGCTTGAGAACGAATTTTTTGGCCATGAAAAGGGCGCTTACACGGACGCATCCCGGGCCGCTCAGGGGCTCATGGAACTCGCCGATGGCGGCACATTCTTTCTGGATGAGGTCTGCGAACTTCCCGGCTCCCTTCAGGCCAAGCTTCTGAGGGCGCTTCAGGAGAAGCAGTTTCGCCGGGTCGGCGGCGCCGAAATCCGTTCGGTCGATGTCCGCATCGTCACGGCCACCAACAAGGATATCGAGCAAGAAATCAAGGCGGGCAGATTCCGGGAGGATCTCTTTTACCGGCTCAACGTCATCTCCCTCCGCCTCCCCCCGCTTCGGGAGAGGGCTGAGGATGTTTCCCTTCTGGCGCAGCACTACCTTCCCAAAATCGCCAAAGAAATGCGCCGGCCGGTTACGCGGCTGGATGACTCGGCCGTTGAGATTCTGGCGCATTATAGCTGGCCCGGAAACATCCGGGAACTCCAGAACGTCCTTAGAAAGTCCGTGGTCGTTTGCGAAGGAGACACCCTCAAAGCCACGGATCTTCCGGAGTTCTTGGTGACAAACTCCAACGGCATGGAAAAGGGGACGGAGAACTTTTTCTCCTTGAGGGCAAGTTTTGAGAAAGAGTACCTGGAATCCCTCCTCAAGAAGCACGGCGGCAACGTCAAGACCACCGCAGAAACGGCAAGACTTCCCCTGAGCAACCTCTACTGGTATCTCAAGAAGCACCAAATCAACCCCCAGTCCTTCCGCTAGGTTTTCAACAACTTAAAACCTCTTTCCAAGAAATTGGAAGCATTTGCCTGTTAAATCCGTTTTATCGCGGCCAGAGGCAAAAAATTCCTGGCCAATGTGTTGCCTTTAGAGGGGGGAAGCGCAAGGTTCGTGATCTGGAGGAAACACATGATGAAAATCAGAAAAGGCCCGCTCATCGCAGCGGCGGTCTTGGGGGTGCTGTTCAGCTCGTGGCTGGTGCCGCCTCTAAGCCAAAGGATGTTAAGGTTGTGCCCGGTGCGGCCGGGCGGCGTCCGCCAGGCCGGGGCGGTGCCGGTCTTCGCGCGGAAATACGGCATAAGCTGCTCTCAATGCCACACGGCTTTCCCCGTGCTCAACGACTATGGCCGAGAATTCAAAAACAACGGCTTCGTTCGGGAGAGAGAGAAAGAGTCCGGCGCAAAAATCGAAGCAAGCGACATGTTCATTCCGAGCGTGTTCCCTTGGGGGGCGTTCGTCAAAGCCCGGCCCCTGGACATACAGAAGTCCGGCGGGCAGACCCGGAAAACCCAGAACCGGGCGCTCCACGAGTTGGAGCTTTTCGTTGCCGATGGGAGCGTGGCCAAGAACTTCTCCTACTTCACGGAGATCGAGGCCGAGGACGACGGGGGAACGGGCTTCGAGGCCGAGGTCGCGGATCTTTCGCTGGGCTACCATCCCAGCCCATACTTCAACGTGATCGCCGGATTCGGGGACTTTCTTCACAAAGTGGACCCCTACCAGACTCTTGCCCACAGCGGCTTTACGAGGCGCGCCAGCGACGTCCGCGAATTGCTCATGCTGGATCAGCAATATCTGGCTGTCCGGGGCGAGGCGAGCCAGGAGGGCCTGGGCGCCCTGAGCTATGCGGTCGGACTCGGAGGCGGGCAGGCCGCCACAACGGCGGCGACCAAGGCCCAGGAGGGCTACGGCCCGCCCAACTATAATCTGAGGCTGGTGGCCGACACGCTCAAGGGCCTTTCCGTCGGCGCCTTCTTTAGAACTGGAAAAGACGATCTGACGAGCAAAAATGCCACGGGCACGTCGATCAATAAGATGTCGGCCTACGCCGTGGACGCCCTGGTCGAAGTCATGGACCTCAATATCCGCGGAGCGATCGTCAACGCCCAGAACAAAGTGGCGGCCACCGGCGTCTTGAACTCGAAGAACAGCGGGGGCTACCTGGAGGCGTTTTACACGATCAAAAAGGATGACCGCCCTTGGATCGTCCCTTTGCTGCGTTTCGACACCAACAAGGACAAGGCCGCAAGGAAAAAGAACCATTTCCTCGCAAACTTATCCTGCTATCTCGCCGAGAACGTCCGCGGCTTCGTGGAATACTACGATGAGCTTTCTGATAAACAGGGGGGCGCCAAGCAGTCGAAGGACACCCGCTGGACGGCTCAAGTAGAGGTCGGTTTCTAAGCCGCCGGAGCATTAGCGGTTCTTAATAAAGACCGGCGCGGTGCGCAATCCGCGCATCCCGATCCCGAAAAGGGAGAAGCCCGCTCCGCGGGGCCGGTCACGATTTAGGAGTCATCATGAAAATGAATAGTCGCACTTTGGGCTTGGCGGTTCTCAGCGCGGCCTTGGGGATTGGAAACGCGCATCTCTATGCCCAGAAAAGCGAAGCCCCCGCGGGCGTATCGCCATCGGAAGCATCGTCCGAGAAGACCTTCCCCTGGGACGGCGGCCCGGATAGCATTGACGTTTCCAACTATCCGCAAGAACAGCAGGCCAATTACAAAACCTTCGCCAAGAAATGTTCCAAATGCCACACTTTGGCCAGACCCATCAACGCCCCTTATGGGGCGCAAGAATGGGAGCCCTATGTCGGAAAAATGCGGAAGAAAAAGCGCTCCGGGCTTGACGCCAAGAGCGCGGGCAAAATCATCGAATTCCTAAAGTACGATTCCTCGGTCCGCAAAAAGGAGCTGATCAAAAAAACGGGAGAGGAAAGCGCTGAGTAAAAAATGCCATGGACAGCGTAGCCCGCAATCTCATTATCCTTGTGGCTTCCGTATGGGGTGGACTTTTCTCTTTCTACGGGTTTTTGGCATATCGGGCCAGATTGTGGAGCCCCTTATGGGCCATTTCAGCCACTGAAAAGACTTTCGACGGTTCCGCCGCAAAACTTGGCTCATCCGAAGAAGAGTCGCCTATAAAACGAGGCCGCCATTTTTTTCGGGAGCTCCGTTGCGGGGTTTGCCACGGACCCGACGGCCAGGGTGGCGTGAAAAATCCGAACGCGGACCCCGAAGGCATGGTGCCGAACCTTTACGACCTGGCCGACGCCTTCACTTGGAAGGACCTGAAGGACAAAATCCGCAAAGGCGCCCATCCTGCCAAGTTGGATGACGACAAGTTGGAGCCTCCCCTGGCCATGCCGTCCTGGGAAGGCGTGGCGTCTGATGGAGAAATTGAGGATTTGGCTCACTATCTTTTTAGTCTCAAATCGCCAACGGAAAGCCAGGAGCCAAAGGAATCGGCAGGACAGAATGTGGAGGAAGCGCGCGATGAATAAGAAAATAGGAGGTGCATGACATGGGTATTCACCCAATGACGCTAAGCCTGTTCGTTGTTTTGGCGGTCACCGGAGGATTGGTCAGCGCTTGGCTTGGCACCCCGCTGGCAGCATTGATAGGAGCAGCCACGGGACTCTTCGGGGTCATATCTCTGCGGGTGGCCCGTCAATGGCAGAAGGCTGTGGTGCTAAGGCTTGGCAGGTTCCACCGCTTGCGGGGGCCGGGCTTGTTCGGAGTCTTTCCTTTCTTCGATACGATCCCCTATTGGATTGACCTAAGGACGATCACGACGCCCTTCACCGCGGAGGAGACCCTGACCAAAGACAGCGTGCCCGTGGACGTGGATGCGGTGCTTTTTTGGAGGGTTATGGACCCGGTGAAAGCGGCCTTGGAGGTTGAAAACTACAAGGAGGCGATCTCCTGGTCGTCCCAGACGGCGTTGCGAGACATGATCGGAGAGACGGATCTTTCTGAAATGCTGATCGGACGGCGGAAGATCGACGCGAAGCTCTGCCAGATGATTGATGAGCGCACGGAAGCCTGGGGCATTAAGGCGCTTTCTGTGGAAATCCGGGACGTGAAAATCCCGGTGGGGCTCCAAGACGCCATGTCCATGCAGGCTCAGGCGGAGCGGGAGCGCCAGGCGCGCGTGATTCTGGCTGAATCGGAACTCCAGGTAGCCAATAAGTTCAAGGAAGCCTCCAATTCGTACGTAGAGAGTCCCGTGGCTCTGCACCTGAGGGCCATGAACATCCTCCTGGAAGGAATGCGGCAGAACTCCACGGTGGTGATAGTGCCGTCCAGCGCGGTGGAGACGATGGGCCTTGGGGCTATGACGGGGTTGACATCCTTGGCCAAGGAGTTTGCCCCAACCAAGGGCTCCGGTCCGGGAAAGGCGGAAAAAGCGGTAGAGTCGGTCAGATAAGCAACGGCGTAGCTTGGGGAGGATTGGATGCCGCGGGAGTGGCTGCACGCTTGGCTCGGTTGGATGGTCGTAGCTGCGGGAATTGCGGGGATAGGTTTGTCGGCATACAGGACGTGGGAGGTCTCACAGCCAGTGCCCTTCACCCATAAAAAGCACGTGGACTTCGGTATCTCTTGCGACGCCTGCCACGTGGGGGCTAAGGACTCCGCGAAAGCCGGCATCCCGAACACCTCCACCTGCGCCTTGTGCCATCAACCTGACAAACCCGGCCTCAAAACCCCAAAAACTTTGGAGGAATACATCCGGCAGATGCGGGAAATCCCATGGAAAAAGGTCTATACGGTTCCGCAGCACGTCCGGTTCTCCCACAAGCGCCATGTGGGGTCGGGCGGCCTGGACTGCAAGGTCTGCCACGGGGATGTCGGAAAGATGGACAGGCCCGTGGCGAGACAGACCGTGCCTCTCCGAATGGAAGGATGCATGGCCTGCCATAGGCGCGAAAAAATAACTACGGATTGTATGGCGTGCCATAGGTAGGCGCCGTCAATGAAGATATGTCTATGGAAATAGAAATTTCCAGAAAGAACTTCTTGAAGTGGGGAAGCTTTTTAACCGCGGCGCTTGCCCTTCCCAAGGCCCTCAAAGCCAAGGTGTTGACCCCCAAGGAAAAGCCTCTTCCCAAATTGGACTCCGAGGCCTACAAGCCCGCCCTCTGCAAACTCTGTCCGGCCCTCTGCATGCTTCAAGTTCGCGTCGTGAACGGCAAGGCTGTGGGAATCTCGGGGATGTCCGGCCATCCCGTAAGCCTCGGGACGCACTGCCCCAAGGGCGGAGCAATCCTTCAGGACCTCTACCATCCGGACCGGTTGCGTTTTCCCCTGCTCCAAAAGGGCCCAAGGGGTTCCGGCCAGTGGGAAAGAATCCCCTGGAGTAAGGCGCATCAGATACTCCACGATAAGCTGTCAGACCTCTTAAGGCGCAATGCGCCGGAGGCGTTGGCCGTATTGGCGGCGCCCATCCGGGATATCAGGCACGATATCCAAGAGCGTTTTGCACGGCTCTTCGGGACGCCCAACTTCTGGGAGTGGAACTGGCCGTTGGCGGAGGCCCCTTTGGACGCTTTCAAAATGATGCACGGCTCTTCGGAGGGCCTCTTCTATGATCTACAAAACGCAAACCTTCTCGTGTCTTTCGGCTGGGACTGGCTGCAGAGCTTCCCTTCACCGGTCGAGGCTCAAAGGGCCTTCAGCGAGCTTCGCCGAGCCAGGCCTGAAAGGAGAGTGCGGATCATCCAGGTTGAGCCCAGACTTTCAACCACGGCCGCCAAGTCGGACGAGTGGATCTCCATAAGACCCGATACGGAAGGGCTCCTGGCGCTTGGAGTCGCTCACGTGCTTGTCCGAGACAACCTCTATGACAGGAACTTCGTTTCCCAGTGGACATCGGGTTTTGAGGAGTTCAAGACCCTGGTCCTTAAGGAATATTCTCCCCAAAAGGTGGCCGAGGCTACCAGCGTCAAAACTCAAAAGATTTCAGAGTTGGCTCATGAGATGGCCCGCATCCAGCCGGCCCTCGCCATCACCTATCGGGGCAGCCTTTTTAACCAGACGGCTGTTCATAGTCTCAACGCGCTGTTGGGCTCCATCGGGGTCCGCCGCGGCGTCCTGGCTACCGAGGCGGAAAGGTACCAACTCACCTTGCCCGCCGCCTATTCCTCCGAGCCCCCAAAACCTCCGCTGGCGCCGTCCTTGCACCAAGTTCCGGAAGCCATCCTGGCTTCCACAAAAAGTCCTATTGAGGTCTTTTGGATGGAGCGGGTCAACCCTGTTTTCTCGACCCCTCAGTCCATCTCTTGGGAAAAGGCTCTGGAGAAAATTCCGTTCATCGCAAGTTTCTCCCCCTATCTGGATGAATCATCCCGCCTGGCGGACTTGGTCCTTCCGCCCCACCACAGCCTGGAGTCTTGGCAGTACGGCTTTTCGAGAACTCTTCTGGGACAGGGCGTGATCAGCTTCGCGCCTCCCGTGCTCCGGCCGCTCTACGATACGGAAGACCACGGGGATTTCATCCTGAACTTGGCCCATTCCCTGGGCGGGCCCGTCTCCAAAGCGCTGCCTTGGAGCACTTTCGTGGAAGCCTTAGAAAAATCAGCCAAAAGAGCTCAGGCCGAGGGCCAGATGCGAGAAGGAGGTTGGTGGGAGTACGAGGCAGCGAAAGCCGACATTAAGTCAACTCTTAAAACAAAATCCAGGAAGCTCCGGTTTTCGACGAAAAATATTGAGCCAAAGCCCTTTGCGCATGAATATCCCAATTTTCCCCTGCGACTTTACGTCCATACCCCGTTGGCCTTTTCCTTCGGAGAGGGCGCGCATCTTCCGTATCTGCACAGCTTGGCGGGGGCACATCTGGGCGAACAGTGGGAGACGTGGGTTGAGATTCATCCTGCCGCCGCGAGAAGACTTGGCATCTCGGATCGACAGATGGTATGGGTTGAGTCTCCCGCCGGCAAGATCTTGGCCCGGGCACGGCATTATGAAGGCATGCGCCAGGATACTGTGTCCCTTCCCCTGGGTTTGGGTCACACCTCCATGGGCCGGTATGCCCAGGGGATCGGAACGAGTCCGGCAAGGATCGTTGAGAAGCGGCAGGACCCCTCCGGCCAACTGCTCTGGCAGGACACTTGGGTGAGAGTCTATGGAGCCTGAGAATCGAAGAAATTTATTGAAGCGGCTGGCGGCTTTCGCCGGCGGGCTTCTGGTTTTTGTCCCACGCGCCTTCGCCTCCGACGGCAGCGAAGGGGAAATCGTTCAGGCCCGGGGCAAGCACCGCTGGGGCATGGTGATCGACCTGGATCGCTGTACGGGTTGCCAGAGTTGCGTGGTAGCCTGTTCCGTCGAAAACAACCAGATGCTGGGCAGTCCCGAAGAAGCCGCCATGGGCAGAGTCATCCGATGGCTGAAGATACTTCCGAGGACCGAAGGAGAGGGCTCCCATGTCCGCCAGAGTTTAATCCCCATGCCTTGCCAGCAGTGCGAGGACCCTCCTTGCACCCGGGTGTGTCCTACGTCGGCCACGTTCATGAACACGGAAGGGATTGTGGGGCAAGTTTACGACCGCTGCATCGGCTGCCGATACTGCGTCAATGCCTGCCCTTACACCTGCAAGTTCTTCAATTGGGGCGAGCCCCAATGGCCCGCGGAAGCAAACCAGTCGTTCAACCCCGATGTTTCAGTCCGTTACAAAGGCGTGGTTGAGAAATGCCTGTTCTGTCATCAGCGCCTTCAAAGAGCGAGGGACAAGGCCCGGGAGGAGGGCCGTGAGATCCAAGAAAGGGACTACGTCCCTGCCTGTAAGGCGGCCTGTCCGGCCCAGGCCATCGCGTTTGGGGATCTCAATAATCCAGAAAGCGAGGTTTCCCGGCTTGCCGACAGCCACAGGGCTTACAGGTTCCTGGAGGAGCTTGGGACAAAACCGAAAGTGATTTATTTGAGGGAGGGGTGATGCGACCCGGCAGTGGGGATGTGGATTACACCTTGACTGGTTGGAAAGGGGGCTGGACGGATGCGAAGTCCAGCGAGGCGAATTTGGAATCTATAATGCTCAAGCCCCTGATTGAGAAACCAGGAAAAGGTTTTTGGCTGGCGGCAGCGGTCCTGGCTTGCATTTTTCTTTGGGGTCTCTCAGCCTGGGCTTGGCAGGTCAAAAATGGACTTAAGGTAACGGGACTTAACGTTCCCGTCTTCTGGGGAATCTACTTGGTCAATTTCGTCTTCTTTATCGGCATCTCCCATGCGGGGACCCTGATATCCTCCATATTGCGGATCACGGAAACCGAGTGGCGCAGACCGTTCACCCGCGCTGCGGAGGCCATCACGGTGTTTTCCCTGCCATTTGGCGCAAGTTCCGTGATCGTGGACCTTGGGCGGCCGGAGCGGCTGCTGAACGTCCTGCTCTATCCCCACTTCACCTCGCCCATACTGTGGGATGTGGTCTGCATTTCGACCTATCTGGTGACCTCATGTCTTTACTTCTATCTCGCTCTCATCCCCGACATCGCTCTCTGCCGGGACAGGCTTTCCACGGTGGTTCATCCCGCCAGGGTGTTTATTTACCGGAAATTGGCCCTGGGCTGGACCGGAACCAAGGCCCAATGGAAGATGCTCCACAAAATCTTGGGAGGAATGTCGGTCTTCCTATTCTGCCTTGTCATCTCAGTCCATACAAACGTCTCATTTGTTTTCGGCTTGACCACCAAGCCCGGCTGGCACACCGCGGTGATCGGACCCTATTTCGTCGTGGGCGCCATCTATTCGGGAGTTGCCACCGTCATCGTGGCCATGCTGGCTATCCGGAGATTCTTCCGCCTGCACGCCTATCTTACCGACGACCATTTCGATAGGATCGGGAAGTTTCTGCTGGCCCTGTGCTGTTTCTGGTTTTACTTCACCTTTTTGGAGTTTATCACGACCTTTTATGGCCGCGAGACGGCCCACATGGCGGTCTTTAACGCCAAGTTTTTTGGCGAGTATGCCTGGCTTTTCTGGACCATGTTCGCCTGCTGTTTCTTAATTCCCCTTCCCGTCTTGGCCATCAAGCCGCTGAGAACCGTCCGCAACCTCGCCTGGGTCTGCATAGTCATCAATATCGGCATGTGGCTGGAAAGGTACAGCATTATCGTTCCCAGCGGGGCGCGCCCCTACCTTTCTTGGGGAATGTCCCATTACACCCCCAGTTGGGTGGAGTGGTCCATTACGGCGGCCTGGTTCGCCGGCTTTGCCCTGCTCTTTCTATTATTCACCCGGTTGTTGCCCATCCTCACCGTCTGGGAAGTGAAGGAGCAAGAACTTTCGCATTAACCGGGTCCAATCCCGCAACGCTCCATGATCCGATGACGGAGCGGCAGCCATGCCTGCCAATTTATCACCCGACACTCTTCCCCCTAGCACTCGACCACTGGACCACTCGACCACTTTCCCTCCCCCACTCCCCCCGTGGCAATTTCGTTGCAAATACTATAAGCGGTCAAAAATATATGGATGCCAATCCAATCATCGGCCTTAAAGTCATACGCGCCACCGACTATCCATACAGCCGCTGGGGCATGCGGCTCCTGGAACGATTGGGCGCCATCCGGCTATTTTTCATCACCTCCATCCTGATTTTGGCGGCCTGCATCCTGGGAGGGGTTATTCCCCAGGGCCAGCCCATCGAGAGTTATCAGGAGATGTTCGGCCCCGCTCTGACCGGCTGGATTGGGCGGCTCGGCCTCAACAATCTTTTCGGCAGTTTCTGGTTTCTAGGCCTTCTGGCTTTAGCCGGGGTCAATTTGGCCGCCTGCTCCCTGCGGCGCTACAAAGCTCTTTTCATGCGCCCCGGCGTTTTCCTGTCCCACCTGGCCATCATGCTGATTTTCGCCGGGGGTATGCTGCGGGGCGCCTACGGGCAGCGCGGCTATCTTCCCATGGAAAAAGGCCAAGCCCTCTCTTCTTTTGACGATGACCGCAGCGGCAAAATCCACCTTCCCTTCTCGGTTCAGCTCAAAGATTTCCGGCTTCTATATTGGGAAAATGAAAGGCACGCGCTCCACGTCGTCCCCCGCGATTCGACGCAAGGTCACCAAACCGCCGAACTCAGAGCCGGCGAAAAGCTGCGATTGCCCGCCTTGGGTCTGGAGATCGAGCCGGTTCGGTATTATCCCGATTTTGTCATCACCGAGGCGGGGGCGGGCTCAAAAACCGACGCTCCCGAAAATCCCGCCTGGGAGTTGAAAGTCGGCGGACGCAAGGACGGGGCGAGTCGATTTGTATTCGCCAATTTTCCGGATTTCCACGGCCCGGACAAGGAATCCTATCGCCTGGTATACGAATATATCCCGGGCCGGATTCGCCAATATGAGAGCGATATAGAAATCGTCGAAGACGGACAGACCAAGTTGTCGCAAACCATCTACGTGAACTCGCCCCTGAAGTATAAGGGCTACCGGCTTTACCAGTCCGGATTCGACCCCAAAAATCTAAATTTTTCAGGCATACAAATCGCCAAGGACCCGGGCGTGCCCGTCATCTACGCGGGATTTTCTTTCTTGGTGATAGGACTGGCTTGGTCGTTTTGGGGGCCGAACTCCTCAAAACGGCGTTAAACGGCAGAGATTATGGTTCAAACTTCTTTTCAGGCCGTGTGGATTTTCTCCTTGGCCTCTCTGGGCGCCTGCGCAGCGGAGTACCTGCTCAAATCCTCAACGCGGCGCTGGACCACGGCGCTCCTTTTTCTAAGCTGGGTGGCCTTGGCCGCCAACCTGTTGGCGCGCTGGCAAATCGGCGCCCGGGCGCCGCTCGCCAACCAATACGAGTCCATGCTGTTTCTGCTGTGGGCCGTGCTGGGGGTATTCTTTCTTTTTTATTCGTCCAAACTCTCTTTCGCGGGTTTGCTTCCGGCGCTGACCGTCTTTTTGGTCGTGAGCTTGGCGACGGCCTCGCTGTTGGACTCCAGCATCCAGCCCCTTGTTCCGGCGCTGCAATCCAATTGGCTTCTGCTGCATGTGGCCACCGTCATGGTCGGCTACGGGGCGCTGTCTTTAGCCTTTCTGGCGGCGTTGGTTTATCTTTGGCGCTTCAAGAAAGGTGGGGCCGCTTCCCAAACGGATTTGCTTGACGGCCTCCTTTACCGCGCCATCAGCCTGGGATTCTGGTTTTTGACCCTCGGAATCCTGACGGGGGCCGTTTGGGCCAACTCGGCGTGGGGCACCTACTGGTCCTGGGACCCCAAGGAAACCTGGTCTTTGGTGACCTGGATTTTCTACGCCATCGCCATCCACCTGCGGCGCACGCGGGGCTGGCGGGAGTCGCGCTTCGCTTGGCTGGCCGTGTCCGGCTTCGCCTTCGTCCTTTTCACCTATTTTGGAGTCAACTACTTGTTGAGCGGGCTGCATTCCTATGCTTGAACAGGTTACAAGCCGCGAGCCGGAAATCGCCCTCATCGGCATAAGCTACAAGACCGCCGCGGTGGAGATCCGCGAAAAAATATCCGTGCGCCCGGAGGAGATTTTGGAGCAGCTTCGCCGCCTGGCCGCGTGGGGCTGCCAAGAGGCGGTGGCGCTTTCCACCTGCAACCGCGTGGAGTTCTATTGGTCCGGCTCGCCCCAGGAGATCGCCGATAAAGTCCGGCGGGAATGGGAGCAAAAGACGGGCCGGGTTTTAGACGGCCAGGTCTACGTTCACCACGGCTTGGACGCGGCGATTCATCTTTTCCGCGTCGCCGCCGGGCTCGATTCGATGGTGCTCGGCGAGTCGCAAATTCTGGGGCAGATCAAGACCGCCTACCAAATTTCCCTGCAAAACGGCTTCACGCGGCGCGCTTTCAACCGGCTTTTCCAAACGGCCTTCGCCGCGGGCAAGCAGGTTCGAAACCAGACTCAAATCGCTGCCGGCATAAGCTCCGTAGCTTCGGCGGCCGTGGTTCTGGCGGAAAAAGTTTTTTCGGATCTTTCCCTTTGCCGGGTCATGGTGCTCGGGGCGGGCAAAATGGCGGAGGCGGCCGCCAAGCACTTGGCCTCCAAAAAGGTCAAGGCGATTTTCGTCTCCAACCGAACCTACGAGCGAGCGAGGGATCTGGCCGCTTCCCTCGGCGCCGAGGCGCTGCATTGGGAGGAAGGGATGTCCAGGATGGCGGACGCCGACATCGTGCTGTGCTCGACCTCCTGCCCGCATTTCGTCCTCACTCCTGCCCGCATCCGGGAAATGATGCGCCGGCGCAGCGGAAAGCCGGTGTTTTTGATCGATATCGCTGTGCCCCGCGACGTCGATCCCGAAGTTGGAAAGATAGAGCAGGTTTTTCTCTATGACATCGACGATTTAAAACATATCGTGGAAGAGTTCGCGAAGAGTAAAAAACGTGAAGCTAAAAAAGCCGAACAAATCGTTCAAATCAGGGCCCTCGAGCTTTGGCGGGCCAACCAAGGGCTGGGAAAAGCTCCCCTCCCCGCCTCCAGGCCTGCGGGCGCTTTGCTGGCCTGGCCCCAGGGCGCCTGAGTTTGCGGCTGGAGCACTAACATGGAACTAGCGAGCCCTCTCAAACGGGTTTATTGGGAAACGACGGCGGGCTGCAACCTGCGCTGCATCCATTGCCGCCGTCAGGACGTCTTGACCAAAGGCTCTCCGGACGAGCTCACCACCGGACAAGCCAAGCAGTTGATCGACGAACTGGCGCAGATAGGCAAACCCGTCCTCATTCTTTCCGGCGGAGAGCCTCTTTTCAGAAAAGATATCTTTGAAATCGCGCGCTACGGCAAGGAGCGGGGATTGGCCCTCGGCATCGCCACCAACGGAACTTTGGTCAGCGGGAAAATCGCCGCATCCCTCAAGGAAGCGGGAATCCACTACGCCGCGATCTCCTTGGATGGGGTGCGCGCGGAAACCCATGACGTCTTTCGGGGCCGTGGAAATTTCGACCGGGCCGTAGAGGGATTCAAAAATCTTAAAGCCGCGGGGATCAAGGTGCAGATCAATTTCACCGTCACCCGGCAAAACGTGGCCGAAGTGCCGGTCATCTATAAGATGGCTTCCGATATGGGCGCCTGCGCCCTATACCTTTTCCTCTTGGTCCCCGTGGGCTGCGGCGTTGAAATCGCCGATACCCAGATGCTGAGCCCCGAAGAAGTGGAGGCCTGGCTCCGCTGGGTCTACGTCAAGGATAGAACAGGCAGCCTGCCCATCAAGGCGATCTGCGCGCCCCATTTTTACCGCATCGAAAAACAGGATGAGCACTTGGTGGAGGTGAGCCTGGCTCAAAAGGGCGGCGCCGCTCCCAAGCCCCGCCGGGAGCAGGAAGGCAACGGCGTGCGGCGGGGGTGCCTGGCCGCGATCAATATGTGCTTTATCTCCCACAAAGGCGATGTCTTCCCGTGCGGATACCTGCCTGTCGCCTGCGGCAACGTGCTCAAGACGCCGCTGAGCGAGATATGGGCGAGTTCAACGGTCCTCAAGCAGCTTAGGGACCCCGATCTGCTGACGGGAAAATGCGGTCTTTGCTCTTTCAAGGATATTTGCGGCGGCTGCCGCGCCCGGGCCTACTACGCCTCTCAAAGCGTTCTGGCCGAGGAGCCCTTCTGCACCTACGAACCCGGCTAAAGCCCTTCAACGTTCGCGGGAGACCCGCCCCGGCGCTCCGACCTCTTCCATAAAAAATAGACCGGAATGCCCGAAAGCACGATGCCCAGTCCGGGCCAGGTGTAGACGGGTTTGAAGATGAGCAGGTCCACGCAGATGGCGGCGACCGCGGCCACGTAGGCCAGAGGCAGCCATGGATAGAGGAAGGCCCGGTAGGGCCGTTCGGCCTCGGGCCGCCGCGCCCGCAGCACGAAGATGCCGGCCACCGTCAGACCGTAGAACACCAGAACGGCGAAGACCACGTAGTCCAAAAGATCCCCGTAGGTGCCCGACAGGCACAATAGGCATGCCCAAATTCCCTGGAGAATAAGGGCCGCGCCGGGCACCGCGTTCCGGTTCAGGCCGCCGGCGCGCTTGAAGAAAAGGCCGTCTTGGGCCATGGCGTAGTAGGCCCGGGCGCCGGTCAGAATCATCCCGTTGTTGCAGCCGAAAGTGGAGATCATGATGAGCACCGCCATCAGCGCCGCCGCCGGCGCGCCCAGAATCATGGAGGCCGCGGCGGTTCCCACTCGGTCGTTTGCGGCGAACTGCACCCCGCGCTCCATAACATCCAGCCCCTCCGGGCTTCCGGCCAGGGGCAGCGCCAGTAAATAAACCACATTGGCCAAAACGTAGAGAAGGGTCACCACGCCGCATCCCAGGGCCAGGCTCAGCGGAATGCTGCGCCGCGGATTTTCCACCTCGCCGGCGATGAACGTGATGTTGTTCCATCCGTCGCTGGCAAACAGCGAGCCGACCATGGCGACGCCCACGGCCGCAGCAATCCCAAGTCCCGACAGGGGCTCCAGGAAAGACACGGTCCCATTTTCAGCCAGATGCGTCCACGCGGGCGGCCAAAAGGAAGAGAGGTTGGCCGCGATGGCGGCGTGGTTTCGTCCCAGCCATGCCCCGATGGCGATCAAGCCGAGGAGCGCGGCCGTTTTCGCCGCGGTAAAGACATTCTGTATGATCTTTCCTTGGTGCACGCCGAGGAGGTTGACCCCGGTCAGCGCCGCGATGCTTCCCACGGCCAACAACTGCGCGGCCGAGAATTTAAACCGGCCGGCGGAGGCCAGGACATGCTCCTCGCTAAACCATGGAATTAAAACGGCCGTGAATTTGGCGAAAGCGACGGCGACCGCGGCGATGCTGCCGGTCTGAATCACCAGAAAGAGGGTCCAGCCATACAAGAACCCGACCAGCGGGCTATACGCCTCGCGGAGGTAGACGTATTGGCCCCCCGCCTGCGGCATCATGCCCGCCAACTCGCCGTAGCTCAAGGCCGCGGAGACGGTCAGAATTCCGGTGATGAGCCAGACCAGGAGCAGCCAGCCCGGCGAGCCGACCGTCCGGGCGATATCCGCGCTGACGATGAATATCCCGGACCCTATCATGGAGCCGATGACGACCATGGTGGAATCCAGAAGCTTGAATTCCCGTTTAAACTCGCCGGTGGGTGTGGGCATCGCCTTTCAAAAAACAGCGCACAATATAGTACAAAAATAAGGTCATACAACTTGACTCAGAGACTTGTCCAACAATAATTCCGCAAGCCCGCACGAGAATGGGCGGGGAGCAGATTCGCACGCTGTTTTTTTGACATTTTTGCCCCGACGGCCGTTCGTCGT
>MGUX01000065.1 GCA_001800185.1 Elusimicrobia bacterium RIFCSPLOWO2_12_FULL_59_9 | reverse complement strand
GGTACCAACAGATCGAGTGTTCCCGTTGAATCACTTTCTCAATTGCCTGCCGAACTGCCGGACTGGGAACAACGTCGGATTCATTCCAATCGAGCTTGAGCACAGGGCGGTTCATTTCCTCCAAACGCCACGCCAACTGCGACGAAATTGAGTATTCTTCTTTTTCCTCGACCGCTCTTGTTCCGGGCCGACGGAGTATGGGTGGGGTCTTCCCATCTGAATTCGTCACAAACGACTCAGTGAACTCGACTCGAATATCGACTGCTTCACCGACGCGGCTCCTGATTTCCTCATGGATTGTGGAACGCAAACTCTCCAAAGGTCCGCTCTCCGGTTTGACCAGTAATTTTACGGAAAGCGACGTGGTGCCGTATTGGATCATCTGAAAACGGAGTACATCTTTGTACTTCCGGAACACGGTATAGAAATTTACCGACGGAAGCCTACGGCCGTCGGGAGTTAACAAACATTCGTCCTTCCTGCCCAGCACTCCGCGAACGAGAGGCAAGGTCCGGCCGCATGAGCACCGTTTCTCGCCCTCAAAGACCTTTACGACGTCGCCTGTATCATAACGAATGAAAGGCATGACCGGGTTGTGGTAACTCGTTGTCACAAGCCGTCGTTCGTCCGAAGATAGCTCCGGGGCAGTCAACAGTTCTGTGTAACCATAATCCCAGTTGATATGCATGCCTTCGTGTGCCGGGCATTCTGTCAAGATCATTGCTGGTTCGGTCATTCCGTACCAGTTCAGGAGTCTGGGTCCGAATGTCCCTTCTATCGTCTCTCTCTCTGAATCCAGCAATGTCTCGGACGACACGATGACCGCTTCGAGGTTTGTGAACCTCTTTCGCTGAGCGTACGCGTATTCTGCAAGAAGCGATACGGACGAAGGGTACCCGCGAATGATCTTCGGATTGAAGTCCAGCATTCGCTCTACGTATTGCGGACTGTTACTCGGCGTCAAATGATATGCGGAGAAGAACCAAGTATTCTGGCTCCGCGAATACCTCCACAGCGGCTCGGTCCCTTTTTCCGGCACATAGCTACGAATTGCAACAACCGGATCGCGAAAGGAATATCCTCCCCATGACCAATGCCGGTAAATCGCGGCGGAGTCGTAAGCGACATGCCGTTCGTTCAGCAGCATGGAGAATGGTTGGCCGGTCGTACCGCTCGTCTCTGCATGCATGGACCACCTCGCAAACCGACGATCAATGACTTCGTCAGCATACTCGCGCAATTGTTGCTTTGTCACCAGCGGCAAACCCACGAGATCTTCCGGCCGACGAAGATCAACCGCGGGATCGAATCCTGCCTCCCGAAATCGCCGGGCGTAGAACGGCGACCCGTTCTTTGCCCTTATGAGCATCGCGCGCAGATGTCGCAGGGCGTACTCGTTCTGCTGTTCCGCGTTCCAGCTTTCCATTCCGTGCAATCTTCGCCGAAAGAGCGCGTACCCGTGTATCCGCGCAACTGTCTTAACGATTTGCTTGTTCATATTCGAATTTTATTTCATGCTTTGGCAACTGTGAACCGTGCATAGTGTTGCGGTACAAACGATACGCTTTCCGCGCCAATGGAACGAGCGCTGTGGGCATGCGAAACGAGCCTCGCCTGCGATAATACGATGCCGCATAAGAACGGCCCTTACCACCATCGTGCTGTGGAACTCCAATAATGCGGTGGCTGATCTTCTGCGCAACTGCATCGCGCACGGCCTGCTCTGCGTCCTGGTCCATGTCAACTTCGAGGAGCGCCTCACCTGCATCAGCCTCGTAATGAGCATCGCTTCCGCCAACGGCGGGGATCCCTCTCTCCACGATTGCCTTGCGCGCATGCTCATTCTCCGTCCAACTGCACTTCGGATTGAAGACTTCAATTGCGTCAATCAACGGGAGCACGCGTTCGGTACGAACAGACGGATCTGCCAAGACTCCGTCCCGCAACCGGAAAGGATGCGGGAGGATGCAGAGTCCTCCCTGCTCATGTATCTCTGCGGCTACTTCCTCTAGGACGCGCGCCTGAATTGCTCGTTTGAGGAAAAGTCCGATAACATGCCGTCCATTCTCAAGCGTTCGCTCTTCGCCAACCATGATCTGCAATTCCCTAATCCCAGTCTTCGTCCATTCCTGAAACCGCAACGCGCCGTCTATGGTGTCATGGTCTGTAACGGCTACGGCAGCGAGACCAAGGCGTCGACATCTTTTGACGAGGCCGGAATACTTCACCTGACCGTCATGCGACCATGTTGTGTGCAAATGCAGTTCAATGCGCATGATGCACGACCCCGGTGACGAATCTTTCCCACGTGAACTCGGACATTCTCGATCGTCCTTTTGTTATCAACTCTTGCCTCAGTCCTTCATCCAGGAACAGGGTTTTCAGCATACCGGCCAATTGAGAAGAGTCGTCGGCACTGAACACCAGCGCAGCATCTCCCGCAACTTCCGGCAGAGACCCTCTGTCAGAAACGATCACCGGCGTGCCGATGCGAAATGCCTCCAAAACCGGCAGACCGAATCCTTCCCATTTTGACGGAAGGACCACAATACGGGCGGCGGCCAGTGTCTCTTGAAGTTTCTGCCTCGAAATATGACCCAAAAAGATGATGTCCTTGTCGCCTGAGTGATTCTGGTAGATGGTGCTCCCGTACTGGTCGACGACAGGATCGCCGGTATGCTCGTAACTTCCGGTAAACACCAGTTTCACATCCTTGAATCTGGGGTCTTCCTTCAACACCCTGAAGGCATTGATCAATACGAGATGATTCTTGTATGGTCGAAACACGGAAGGATAGCACACATATTCGCCGAATGAAGATTGCACGTTCGGCGCCACATTCATAGCCAACCCATCCTCCACCCCTTCATACAACACGAACGACCTGGCCGAGATGAACGGCCATTTCTTGAGCGTTTCTTTCATCATGAAATATGATGGAAATATCACTCTGTCGGAGCTCTTCATGGACACATAGCCAAGGACCGCCTGGGCTAGTTTGAACCAGGTGTTCCTCTGGTACTCCTTCGGTATGGCATCGTAAAAGGAATTGATCTGATAAAACGAGATCTTTTTCTTGAAGGAAAGGAACGGAACGTAGTTGCCGACGCCAAAGATACAATCAGACCTTCGGAGGACCGGTACGAGGACGAGCATGAATGGCAACCACAATTGTTCACACACGAACCTGTTCAAGAACGAATTGCGCGCGCTCCACGCGGGCGCGAACACCACATCCACATCCCGGAGAATTCCATCGTCGAAGAACCGCTCTTGTCCGCGAGAAATGACCGCCGTGAGACGCACCGTCGAATGGTACTCCGCCTTGATGGCACGGATCACGTTATTGTAGACCGTCATCCCTCCGCCCAATGCCTCCAGGCCGCCAGTCATCGGCAGGACCATTCTCAAAGTTTGTTGCGAGGCGCTTTGCATGGTCATGCTATGCTTCATCGTTTGCGCCTTGCCCGGACCACTCGACCGCCATACCCAGCCGGGCGTACGTTTGCGCCAAAACACGCCTCAGGATGGGCAGGCCGAAGTTCTCCTGAACGAACGATGCCCTGTCGAATTCCACATGTGGATGCTCATTCAAGAGTTGTGTCAATCGCGCTGCAAAATCCGTTGAAGCATCGCATCCGTATACCCCCCGGAGTCCGAGGTGTGCATAACCTCTCATTCCCGCGACTGTCGAAACAACTGGAGAGCGTGTCAGGAACATCCGCACCATTTTCACGTTGATGCCGCTGCTGAATTGAACGGGATTGATAAGGATCTTCGCCCGCCGAAAATACGGGCCAAAATCCGGAGGGTTGGCGATACAGTCAACGCCACCTGCCTCACAAACTGCCTTGAATCGGTCATCTGGATTGGACCCAGCGAAGGCGATCTTCAAGCTGCTGCCATGCGTATCTTTGAGCTTCGGCAACACCTCCCGGAGAAACCAGTACAAACCATCGAGATTCGTCTGCGACCACAGTGAACCGGTAAAGAGGATGTCGATATCCTTTTCTTCTCTCATGGAGACAGAAGTATCGGCCCCAAGATCCGGATCGATCGACGGAAGTACCACAGACCTTCCTTTCTCCTGGATGCGGTCCCATGCCTGCTTATCACTAGAGGAGATATCCCAGGTCATGTCCGCCCGATTGCGCAACTCCCCTTCCGCCTGAAATGCCTTCACATAGTTCAAGTACGCTTTGATTCGGTGCAGTCCTTGTGACCTTTCCCTCAACATCCGCGAATACACGTGCTCAACATTTTGTGACCTGTAGACCAGCGGCCGGTGTGAGCTTTCCTGAAGAGATTTCGCAGCGAGATACGCCGACCAGTTGTTCAACAGGATGAAGTCCGGAGAGAACGCCAGTACATCGCGTGTAATCCTCGTCAATTCGCCGGGTACAATGCGATACGACTTCAGTCGCAAAGGATAGTCATACGGCAGAAACGTGCTGATCCGGACATGGCGGGGAAGAATTGAAACATCGGAAAAGACATTCCTGATCTGGACGATGTCGCTTTCGCTGACCGTCCCCTTGGGCCACGTAATGAGCAACATTTCGAAACCGAGGGCTTTTAACCCGCATGCGGTATTCCACACGTCGGCCCGTCCTCCATGAATCGGAGGATAGGGTATTTCATGGCTTACGACGACGATCCTCCGGGTCATGTTACCGCGGACCTGGCAACATTGCCTTCATAGTCGATCGAGGTCGCAACGAAGAGAAACAGAAGACACAGGGCAGCATGATTATACGTGGTCATGTCGATCATGACCGCAATTGTCAACGACAGGAGAGCGACAAGCGCCTCCGCATTCTGGCCGACTTTCTTCTTCAGCCGCACGAGGACCACAAGGATCCCGAGGAATGCCAAAGCCCCAAAGAGACCCGTCGATATGAACATGCGAATGAAGTCACTATGCGGAGGCAAAATGGCCCCTTGGACCGGCGTCACGAAACCCAGTGCCGGGAGCGGCGACTCGTAGAACACTCTGATCAACCCGACATCGCCAATGCCGGTGAACAACGCGAACGCGTTTTCCGCGACCCTGTTCAGAAAGCCTTCCAGGAGAAAATACCACAAGACACCCCGACCCGACCCGGAAAGAACTCCAAACGGCGCGATGGTCGCCCGCATCGGCGTTTCAATTGCGTCGGCCGCAAATCTCGACATAATCACCTGATACCCGGCGATCGAAAAAACCACGACCAACGGAATGACCAGGGCTATCCGGCGTGACGGTGAAACCTTGGCCGTGAAAACCATCAGGAGGAAGATGATACCGAGGAGGATGAGAGACGTCCTGCTCTGTGTGAGCACGACGACCGAAGACATCAGAACGATCGAGAGCAGCGGAAGGGTCTTTCTCCCCAACTGACCGGAATTCATGAATCGGATGTTCCAAAGAATGAGCACAATGGCCAGGAAAGCCGTTTCGTTTGTCGACCTGCCTCCCAAGCCAAAACCTCCCATTTGTGCCTCGAAGAATTTGGACGTGTTCCCTTCGAGAAAACCTGCATAGATCAATGCCATGGATACCGAGATCACCAGGGAAAAGAGCGTCACGATCCAGAACACGTTCCTTTCCAACTCCCTGCCGTCACCTTGTTTCTCCACCTCGCTCACGTAGAAAAGCAGGAAGCAGAGCAGCAGGAATACGCCCCACGGGGAGATCGTTTCGACGTCTACGAGCCAGCTGCTGTCGAAGAGCGTGCCAATGTCGAGGATATTGTGAACGACGATGAGTACAAGCAACACGCCGGAGAGGAAGACCAGCGACCTGCGCGAACGAAAGAATGCCGACTGGGACAAGCGCATTCCGTTCCTTACAAGCGCGGCGAAGACAATGCTGAACGCAAGAAGCTGCAATGCGGTGTTCAGGTATCCCCCAACAAGAAGGTTGGGCCCGGCG
>MGUX01000064.1 GCA_001800185.1 Elusimicrobia bacterium RIFCSPLOWO2_12_FULL_59_9 | reverse complement strand
TGCGAATGCGAATTTGCTCAGGAAGTGCCGCCGGGAAGGCTACCGACGGCTGAATGGCGTGTGATTCGCTGGGTTTACGGAATTACTGAAGTCGCGGTGGAGGCGGGGTTGGAAATGCGGTATAATGAGGCGATTCTATGTCGTCTAAAACCTCTCCGCAAATCTATACCGCCCACGAAAACCTGGAAATGATGAAGCATACCATGCCCCGGTACAACGATTGGATTTTTTCATGCCTGGAGCCCCACTTGGGTCAATCCATTTTGGAGGCCGGTTGCGGCGTGGGCACTTTCACTCAGCGCCTTTTGCAGCACGGCAAGGTTTTGGCGGTGGATATCGACCCCGCCTATGTGGAATCGGCCAAAACAGAGCTGGGGCGCCACGACGGCTTGGCCACGGACAGCCTGTCCATAGACGATCCGAAGCTCATGAACCACAAGTCCAGGCAATTCGATACCATCGTCTGCTTGAACGTCCTCGAGCATGTCCGGGAGGACCTTGCGACCCTGCGCCAATTTCACGAGCTTCTCGTCCCGGGCGGCAAAGCGATACTCCAAGTTCCGGCCTTTCAATGGCTTTACGGCACCGTTGACGAAACCAGCGGCCATTACCGCCGCTACACCAAAAAGGAGCTCGGCCTGAAGCTGGCCCAGACCGGCTTTGAAATAGTGGACCTCTATTATCTGAATATAATGGGAATGTTTCAGTGGTTTTTCTGGGGAAAGGTTCTCAAGATCCAGGTCCAATCCTCCTCAGAAATGTCTTTCATGGACCGCTTCGTCCCCCTTTTGCGTTGGACGGAATCATGCCTTCGCCCCCCCATGGGCATTTCCGTGATCGCCGTAGGACGGAAAAAAGCGTCACCTTAGCCGGCGATCCGGCCGGGCTTTTTCCGCATCTGCCCTTCAACCCTTTATGTTCCTGCACGTAGGCAAAGAGGTGGCCAAAAACCTGATCAAGGGAGCCTTTCCCACCCTTGTGACGCGCCTGAGAGGACATACCGGCCGCGGGCAAGGAGAGCAGGCGCCCAAGGAAATACTACGCTATTGCCGGGGAGTTTTTGAAGGCCACCTCAAGGCCCTGGACGCCGGCGACCCTGAAGCCGCGCTGCGGGACAAACGGGTGGTCGAGCTTGGCCCCGGCGACACTTTGGCGACGGGGCTGTTGTGCCTGGCCCACGGAGCCCGGAGCTACGTCGCCGTGGACCGCTTCGCCTTCAGGCTCGACACGGAAAAAAACTCCGCGATGTACGCCCTGCTCCTGGATTCTCTGCAAGGCTCTCCCCGCCGCCGTTTGGAGGCGCTGCTGCGGCGGGAAGGAGGACGCTTCCGGCTTGCGCCGGAGCGCATCCAGGTCTTGCGCGAGCCGGCGGAAAGCTTCCAATTGAGCGAGCCCGCCGACCTCCTCATGAGCCAGGCCGTCCTCGAGCATGTCCGCGACCTCGCCAGCGTCTTCGCCCGGATGGGCGCCGCCTGCCGGCCTGGGGGAAGCATGGTTCATGTCGTGGATCTGTCGGATCACGGCCTTTATCCGGGCCGGCCTTTTAAGTTCTTGTCCTTCTCCCCCGGTCTTTGGACCGCCATGCACGCTTTTCGCGGAAGCCCGAACCGCGAACGCCTGCCACGCTACCGGCAACTGCTGGCTCAAAATCGCTTCGACCTCACCCGGCTCGACGTGCGGGCCGCCGCTTCCACCGAGGAGCTGCGGGAGGCCCGGCCCCGGCTGCATCCGGCTTTCGGAAGCATCCCGGACGAGGACCTGGGAGTTTTGAGCTTTCATTTCGCCGCGCAGAAACAGGCCGGCTGAGGCGCGACGGCAGGCGCCCTGCCCGGCATTGGCAAATCCGGCGCAAATAGGATAAAATCGAGGAGTCAATTTTCCGGAGCCTTTATGGACCAAAAAATACCGATCATCAATTTGAATGCGGAGCTCGATCCTCTGGACTCCGAGATCAAGGCGGCCCTCCAACAAGTTCTCGACGATAAGAAATTTATTTTGGGCCCCGCGGTCCAGCGCTTCGAAAAAGACTTCGCCGCTTACTTGGGTGTGCGGCACTGCATCGCGGTGCACTCGGGCACCACGGCCCTGTGGATGGCCCTCACCGCTCTGGGCCTTGAGCCGGGGGATGAGGTGTTGACCACCCCTTTTACTTTTTTCGGAACTCTCGAGGCCATCCTGTGGGCCGGCGGCAAACCGGTATTGGTGGACATTGATCCGGAAACGCTCAACATCGACCCCCAAAAACTTGAAGCCGCTCTATCTCCCAAGACCCGCGGCATACTGCCCGTCCACCTCTACGGACAGCCGGCGGACATGGACCCGATCATGAAAACCGCCAAGTCCAACAATCTCTGGGTCCTGGAAGACGCTTGCCAAGCGCACGGCTCCACCTACCGCGGCCGCCGCGCCGGGGCCTTGGGCTCGGCCGCCGCCTTCAGCTTTTACCCCACCAAAAATCTGGGCGCCCTGGGCGACGCGGGAGCCATAGTGACCCAGGATGACGATTTGGCTTCGCGCTTGCGCCTGCTGCGCTCGCACGGAGAGGCCGGCCACTACCACCACGTTCTTTTGGGAACCAACGCCCGCCTGGACAGCTTCCAGGCGGCGCTGCTGTCGGTGAAGTTGCGCCGCCTGGAGCAGCGCAACGAGGCGCGCAGGCGCAACGCCCGGAAATATGCCGAGAGGCTCAAAAACGCCCCCGGCCTGCGCTGCGTCCGGCAGATTCCCGAGGCGCAAAGCAACTATCATCAGTTCATCGTCCAGCATGCCGGGCGCGACGCGCTCAAGGAATTTATGGATAAGAAAGGCGTCGCGACCGCCGTCCACTATCCCTGTCCGGCCCACCAGCAGCCGGTCGCAAAACCCCTGGGACTGGACGGAGGATCCTTTCCCGCGGCGGAAAAAGCGGCCCGGGAGGTCTTGGCTCTTCCCGTTTTTCCGGAGCTTCAAGACAGCCAGATTCAATACATCTGCGACAGCATCATCGAATTTTGCAATTCACACTCCGGCATCGAGGTTTCACAAGAATAGAATCCTATATCGTACACGCGAGGAATAAAAAAATGAAGATCCGCATTCATACCCGTAGGACGGCAGCGCTAATGGCCGCCATCTTGGCGGCCAGCTGGTTCATTGGGCCGGCGGCCGCTGAACAGGCGCAAAAGGAAGACAACGCAGCCGTAGCGCCCCCTGCCGTCCCAGATGGCCAGGTCGCGCCCACCAGACCGCTATTCGAGCGTCTGGGAGGCATTCTGCCCATTACCCTTGTCGTTGACGACTTCATAGACCGTCTTCTCTCCAACGAAACTCTCAACGCCAACCCCAAAATCGTGGAAGGACGGGATCGCTCCCCGGCGGCCTATCTCAAGTTCCAGGTAGCCAACTTGGTCTGCCTGATCACCGGAGGGCCCTGCATGTACACCGGCAAAAACATGAAAGACAGCCACGCCAATCTCAACATCACTGAGACGGAATGGCAGGCGATGATAGCCGACTTTGGCAAGTCGCTGGACAAATTCAAGGTCCCGGAAAACGAGCGCAAGGATCTGGTCGCCATCGTCGAAAGCACCAAAGCCGACATCGTCATGCCGTCCGATGTAAAAGTCAAAAACGAAGATAAAAAATAGTAGCGACAGCGTTTTGGCGCTTGGAGAGGTTATGGCCGCGCACGCCGCAGATTCCGTCAAAGAAAAACTCAAATCCTACACGAAGTCATACGTGGAGCAGATCACCAGCCACTTGAAAGGGCTGGATCTTGAGATTTTGGGCCGCATCGCAGAAGTTCTTGAAGGCGCCCGCAAAGAGGGCCGTCAAGTGCTCATCATCGGCAACGGCGGTTCGGCCGCCACCGCCTCCCACATGGCCAACGACCTGGCCAAGACGGCGGCGGTCAAAGGCCAAAAGCGCATCAAGGCCATCGCCCTGACCGACAATGTCCCCATCATCACGGCCATCGGAAACGACATGAGCTACGACGATGTTTTTTCCGAGCAACTGGACTTCATGGTCAGCGCCGGAGACGTCGTCATCTTAATTTCCGGCTCGGGCAATTCCCCCAACGTGGTCAAAGCGGCGCAATTGGCGCGGCAGCGCGGCGCCGTCACGATCGGCCTGCTTGGATTTTCCGGAGGAAAGCTCAAATCCATGGTGGACTATCCGCTGCACATCGCCAGCGATCATTACGGCGTCGTGGAGGACATCCACCTGAGCATCAACCACATCCTTGCCTGGTTTTTCAAGCAGAACCTTTCTTGACCAAACTGACCATCCTCATCCCGGCCTACAACGAAGCCCAGACCCTCGGGCAAATTATCGAAGGGGTTTTAAATGTCCCGCTGCCCATGCAGCGCGAAGTCATCGTCATCGATGACGGCTCCGGGGACGAAACCCAAAAAATCGCCCAATCCTTCAAAGGTCCTGAGGTGACCTTCCTGCGGCACGGCTTAAATCGCGGCAAAGGCGCCGCCATCCGCACCGGCCTAGCGCGGGCGAGCGGCGATATTGTTCTCGTTCAAGACGCCGACATGGAATACTACCCCTCTGAGATTCCCCGCTTGCTCGCTCCGTTTATAGATCCGGAGGTCCAAGCCGTGTATGGTTCCCGCATCTTGAAGGCGGGCAACCCGAAATTCAACCTCCGGTTTTATTGGGGCGGGCGCCTGATCTCCTGGTGGACCAACCGGCTTTACGGTTCCAAGCTGACCGATGAGCCGACGGGCTACAAAGCCTTCCGCGCCGGATTGCTGCAGAGCTTGGACTTAAGCGCCGATGGATTTGAGTTCTGCGCCGAGGCGACCGCGAAGATGCTCAAGCGGCGCATTCGCATCGTCGAAGTTCCCATTTCCTACCGCCCGCGTGGATTTCATGAGGGAAAAAAGCTCAGCGTCTGGGACGGGCTCACCGCTCTGTGGACGCTCACTAAGCACCGGCTTTTTTAGGTCGTTTGTGGGCTAAGCCGCAAAATAGATAGAATCGTCAAAACCCGCCAATGTTTGATTTATGAAATTTCTCGTAGTCGGAGCTTCCGGGCAAATCGGCCGCTTTTTGATGAAGGCCGTCCGCCCACCCGACCAGGTATTCGGAACCTTCCTCAGCCTGCCCGCGGACGCGCTTGCCCGCGGCGGCGGGACGCAGTCAGGGGGACGCGGCCAGGGCCTGGCGGCGCCGGCGCCGGAAAACTGGCTGAGGCTCAACATCGTTGATGCCGCGAGGGTCCGGGCCGTCTTTGAGCGGGTGCGGCCCAGCCATGTCGCTCTGTGCGCGGCTCTGACCCATGTCGACTTCTGCCAGGAGCATCCGGAGCAGGCCGCCAAGGTCAACGTGGAGGGCGTGCGCAATGTTTTGGAAGCCTGCGCCGCGCACGCTTCAAAGCTAGCATTTTTTTCCACCGAGTATGTCTTTGACGGAATCAACGGCCCATACGAGGAAAACGACGCGCCTCGCCCGCTCAGCGTCTACGGACAAACCAAACTGGATGCCGAAAGACTTCTATTGGATTGCGCCCTGGCGCCTTTGATCATCCGGACCACGGTGGTCTATAGTTTTCTGCCGGGTTCTAAAAATTTTATAATGCAGCTGGCGGACCGCCTGCGCCAGGGCCAATTCATGAACGTTGCCAACGACCAATACTCGCATCCGACCTACGCCCCCAATCTGGCGGCGGTGACGCGCTCCCTTATCGGCGCAGGAAAAACGGGGATATACCACGTCGTCGGGCCCGATTATATGAACCGCTACGATTTCGCCTTGAAAGCGGCGGAAATTTTAGGGTTCGACAAAAGTTTCATCCGTCCGATAAGCACCACGGAATTGGGACAAAAGGCGCCCCGTCCTCTCCGGGCCGGTCTCAAAACGGACAAGCTCGCGCGAGACTTGGGACACGCCTTGACCGGAGTGGAAGCGGCCTTGAGGGAGATTCGCCCGCAGCTTAGCGCTAACGCCGCCTGAGCCCCATGCCCACAAAAATTGCCGTATTCATTCCCACCTACAACGCGGCTTACACGTTGCCCATCGTTTTGGACCGCATTCCCCAGGAAATCAAGGAGAAGGTCAAACAGATTTTTATTATCGACAATGCCAGCGAAGACAACACCTACCTCATCGGCATTGGCTACCGGGATCTCAAGGGTTTGGACAATCTCCAAATCTTCCGGAACGAAGCCAACCGCGGATACGGCGGAAGCCAGAAGCGCGCCTACCAATACGCCATAGACCAAAATTTCGACATCGTGGTCATGCTGCACGGCGACGCCCAATACGCGCCCGAAAAAATATCCTATCTTCTAGAACCGCTGGAAAAGGGGCAGGCCGATATGGTCTTCGGCTCGCGCATCGCGGGTTTGCCGCTTAAAGGCGGCATGCCGCTTTATAAATTCTTGGGCAATAAATTCCTGACCGCAGTGCAAAACCGGGTGCTGGAAATGAACTTGACGGAATTTCATTCCGGCTTCCGGGTCTTCAACTGCCATGCCCTCAAGAAAGTTCCTTTTCATCTGTGTTCGGACGACTATCACTTTGACACCGACATCCTCATCCAATTCAAGTGCCGGGGCCTGCGCATCATGGAAATGCCCATTCCCACCTATTACGGCAAGGAAAAAAGCCGCGTCAACGTCGTCAGCTACGGCCTCAACGTTCTTAAATCCACGCTTGAATACTGGATTCACAAACATCACATCCTCCGCTCAAGAAAATTTGAAGTGGACAGCGCATGAAAACAACCACTCCACGCGCCGCTATTTCCGTTATAAATTCGTCGCCGCGGCCGCCGTGCGCTTGGCCCACACGGCCTCTGCGAGCCGCGGCCCATAGGAGATTATCGGCGTCGCCGAGGAATACCACAACTATGCCATCAACGTGATCTGCAAGAGCGTCTCACGGGAACAACTTGGCTGGCAACAAACACGAAAGATGCGCTCCCGACATCTTTAAATGCCACGGAAATCTTGCTATCATAACGACGTCATGAACGCATCTCTGTGGCGATGTTTTGTAGATGATCTCTATGGTTTCCTCTACCGTTATCTGACGGCTATCATCAAATCAATTCGACTTTTTATTTTATCCGGGGGGTTTTGGACGTTTCCCGCTTGGATTGGGTTTTGGCTATCTCGAACGGAGGAGCTGAAGGTTTTGATACAATCCACCCATTTTTATGTTCGTTCCCGACGGATACATCTCAAATTGACCGATCTGTACATGATCACCAGTTGCGTGGTCTTGGAGCAGTATAACTGCCACGAGAATTTTCGGATCAGCGAGAGCGACGTCATTATTGACATTGGGGCTCACATCGGGTCCTTCTCCGTCTATGCGGCACAAAAGGCCCTATTGGGACATATCTTTAGCTACGAGCCTGATGTGGCTAGTTACCAGCAACTGCTCAAAAACGTCCAAGCTAATAATCTTCGGAATGTGTCGGTATTCCAGGAGGCCGTGGGAGGCCAGGCCGGGATGCGGACACTTTATTCGGCTGCACTCAATAGCGCAGAGAACAACTTCTATTGGAATAGCTCCAGGGCCAGCGTAGTGGAGTGTACAACCTTAACTGACATTTTCAAAAAAAATAAAATTCGGCGATGCGACTTCCTGAAGATAGATTGCGAAGGGGCAGAGTACGAAATTATTCTAAACACCCCGGCGGACATCCTAAAACAAATCAAGAGAATTTGTGTCGAATGTCATGTCGGCTATTATTTTGGTATGAGAAGAGATGATTCAACCGAACCACCAATATTGATCGACTTTCTGAGACGCTCCGGATTTACTCTAAAAGTATGGAGGGAAAATGCACTCCACACCTTTATTTGGGCAATTCAACAATGAAATTGGCGCGCAGACCATGGCTCTTGGTTTTCTTCGTTGCCCTGACCGCGCGTCTACCACTCTGGCTAAACCTCGCTCAGCATCCAGAGGCATTACTAAATCCCGATTCCAGCAGTTACATAATGCCTGCGAAAAATCTCTTGAGCCAGGGAGTATATTCCACTTCTGAAAATTCGCCTTACCTGCCTGATGCTGAACGGCCGCCAGGTTATCCTCTCTTCTTGGCAGCTCATTTCTTGATTTTGGATAATATTATTTGGCCCTCCGCTACTCAGATTGTGATTGATGCCGGCACGGCTGCAATGGTCTCTATCGCTGCGTCATGCTTAAATCCGCCCCCTGCCGCCTGGATGGTAGGCCTGTTGTATGCGTTGGATCCAGTCGCCTGCGCGCATGCACCACTGCTGTTGAGCGAAGTTGTTTTTACCTTCTTTCTAACTCTCTCTTTACTGCTTCTGTTGCGCGCAGGAGAAGAGCCGCGCGATCCAACACCGATAGCACTTTCTGGGCTGTGTCTTGGCGGCGCAACCCTGACCCGGCCGATCTCGGTCTATCTGTGGCTGCCGTGGAGTCTGGCCTTAGCTTGGGCCTGGCCCCACCGTTTCAAGAGACAGGCTTGCCTTTTTGCGGCAACCGCCTTACTGCTTCCGGCCTTTTGGTGCGCGCGTAACTGGACCAACTGGAGAAGCTTTAGCTTCAACCCAGTCAGAGTCGCCGACGCCATGTTCTGGCAAGCTGCGGCAATCCAAGCATCAATAGAAGGGATCTCGATGGATGACTCACGCGCAAAACTTGCAAATGAATTCCGGCAACTCTATCCCAAACCGAGCGAAAACTCCGTGGAAGAATCTCGACTCTTGCATGCCTTTGCAAGGAAGATCGTTGTCACACATCCGATGCAAGCGATCAAACTTTACCCCATTTCGGTGCTCAAGATGCTGCTCAGTCCAGGTTTAGATCTCATTGCCAAGGCAATCTGGCCAAACCAAAGCGTTCCCAATAAGCAGTCACTGGTCAATAAGGTTATGGGGTTGGGAACCTTGGCCATCTTGGAACAAAGGCCTTTGCTTTGGATTGTGGGGGGGTGGGTCTGCTTATTGTTGGGCCTCAATTATGGCTTGGCGGCATTAGGTTTCTGGCGACTATATATGGGTAGGCAGCGCTTTGTCCTTGCCGCCTGCCTAGTCCCCATCGTCTTCTTAGTGATGGTATCTAGCGGTGGATGGGTCTACTACCGCCATCGCATTCCTATTCTGCCCCTGCTCGAGGTACTGGCCGCTGCTAGCGGGATTCGGGCCCTGGGCCTAAGGAGGTAGAGTTATATTCGAAATAACCTAGTCCAGACTCTGGCTGCAAGAGCCTAGTGTAGTGCCTCCAACGCTTCTTGACATTTGCTCTCGTCGATCAAGCTCGCTCTTCGACGGGAGGATATGTAAAGGGATATATGACGCACTACACTAGAAAGAAGGCGCACACACAACACCTCCAGCCCAGAAGTCTCTGGAAACCATCCTCAGAGACATGGAGCAGGAGTTCTGATTGTGATCTATTTTTCCTTCTTCCCTTTTTCATCCGGAGGACGTGGACCTGTCGAGAGAAGCCAGGAACTCTGGCCGCTTGGCGGCTTCCCGGCTACTACATGGTTCTCTACAAATTTCTCGGCGTTGGGAACTGGCGCTACAGCCAGATACTCTCGCCGGCCGTAAAGCTTCTGGCCTTCTGTGGACTCCACGACCTAGTCGTGCCCAGAAAATCAAGTAAGAGTTGATTAACGACGGGGAGCCTTTCACCAAAATAGTGAAAAATGGCAACTGAAAGACGCTTGGTTCAAAAACAGCTCAACTTGTCTATTTTTCGTGGGACATTCCCTCTCCCTGAATGGGAGAGGGTTAGGATGAAGTGGTGTAAGGAGTGCTTGGAAATACACCTCACAGCAGAGAGAGCAATCTACACTGCGAGGCACATTTATGATAATAACCAATATGGATAAATTTGGAGTCTCGACGACGAAGCAGGCGATCACCTCCTTTGCCGGATTGCCGCTGTTGTGGGGGATGGCCAAGAGCTTGGGGCTGGATGAGAAGCTCAATGGGTTGCCGTTGAAGGAGCGGGAGCGAGGCTATCGGTCTGCGGAAGCTGCGTTTGCGTTGATGGGGCTGCTGCAGTCGGGAGGGCTGGCATTGGACGACGTATCCATAATGAAGGGGGACGAAGGACTCAAAAGTCTGTTGTGAGAAATTCCAGCGGCCAATACCTTGGGGGAGTGGTTGCGGCGGTTTGGGCGCAGAAGCTTGTGGCAGTTGGGGCAAATGCAATTATGGGCAGCGGCGAAGGTGATCCGGGCGTGCGGGCTGCGTCGCGTGATCTTGGATGTGGACTCATTTTTTCTGGAGTCCCAGAAGTCGGATGTGGCCATGAATTACGAAGGGTTGCGGGGGTACAATCCTGTGGCGGTGACGTGCGCGGAGTTGAAGATGCCGATGGCGGGGCTGTTTCGACGAGGGAATGCCTCCCCGATGGCCCATCTTTCGGGACTTTTAAGGCGAGTGCTCAAGGCGCTGCCCGGGGTGAAGATACGGGTGCGCTCCGACAGCGCGGGTTATCAGGCGAAGGTGGTGCGGCGTGTTAAGGGAGTTGGGAGCGGACTTTACGATTACCGCCCGCAAGGACGCCGGGGTGATGGAGACGATCCAGGCGATAGCGGAGAGGGACTGGAAACACTATGCGAGTTTGGCCTGGCCGAACCGGGAGACGGAGATCGCTGAGACGCTGCGCGTGTTTGCGGAAGCGAAGGATTTGCCGGCGTATCGGCTGATTGTGCTGAGATGGCCGAAGGCACAGATGGAGTTATTCGACAAAGAGCCCTATGCGTATCACGCGGTGTTGACGAGCCTAGAGGATTGGACGGCGGGCTTGGTTTTGCAATTTCATCGGGCGAGGCAGGACGGCTCGGAGAACGTCAACAAAGAGCTATCGGGCGGGTTTGGTTTGTCGAAGTTGCCGTGCCGGGAGTTTGAGGCGAACGCGGCGTATTTTCAAATCGCTTTATTGGCGAACACGGTGTTTGCGGCGATGAAGCATTTGGCCTTGCCGGAGAGTTGGAGGTCCTTAACGATTAAGACGGTGCGCTTTCGGTTGATTCGATTGGCGGGGATGGTGGCCAGGCGGTCACGGTATTTGCTGCTGAAGATTCCCCGAAGCTACGTCTTTCGGGAGATCTATGAGGAGTGTCGGTGGAGACTTTTAGGAT
>MGUX01000063.1 GCA_001800185.1 Elusimicrobia bacterium RIFCSPLOWO2_12_FULL_59_9 | reverse complement strand
TCCTCTTCGGAAAAATCCTTTTTTTCGGAAAGACGGCGAAGCGCCGAGGCCGCCCCGGCATCCAGCTCCTTGCCAGCCTCGTCCACGGCCGATTCCATGAGCGCCCGCGCCCTTTCCGGGTCCTCCCCAACCAGCCTCTCGAACGCCTGGGCCGCATCTTCTCCTTCCCGCAGATCCATTTGCCCGCGGACCTTGAGATCGAGCGCGTGGGCCAGGGGATAGGTGGCCTCCGGCGCGACGTCCCGACCGGAAAACAGGGGCAAGGCTCTGACTGTCCTCAGCAGGCTCTTGGAAGGGACCGAGTAGCGCGGGACACCGAGCCCGTGGACCTTTGCCGGCAGAAAGGTGGCGGGGCCAGCTGCCGGCGGAGCTCCGGCAGCCGCCAGCAGAACAGCCGACAAAAACACCGGCCACAAGCGCATGCGTCGAACCATAGGAATCCCCTCTTTCAATAATATAAATACCAGACTCCGCGTCAGGTGTCAAGAAGCTTGCGCGCCGCTTCCGCTACTAGGTGCAGGAGGCTTTATTATAAGGGAAGTGTTTGAAAGACAATCGATGGAAATCGAGGTCCGGCCGGAGGGCTACACTTTTCGCGGCCGGGTAAAAGACGCGGACCGCACCGAAGTCATCCTTTCAGGTCCGCAGCCGCCCAGCCCCGGCAACGAAGAAAATTGAAGACTCTTTGATATTGCATCCCCCGACTCTCGATGAACTTTCCGTCAATCGTCGAGATGCAGAAGATCGTTCGCCGCGTCCCTTCGCTGCTGAAGAATTCCCTTGGCGCCCTGCACGGTCGTGATATCGTCTTTCGGAGGCACTTCTTTTTGCGCCTCCTGCTTTGGAGGTTCTTCGGTCTTGGGCGCTTCCGCAGCCTTTTCTTCGGCTTTATATTTCCTGAACCATCCGTAGAGAATAGCCGCCAAACCTCCGAAAGCCCCGGCGGCCGCCGCGCCTTTTTTGGCCGCGTTGCTGGAGGGGGAGGAAGTTCCGGTGGAGGCTTCGGCGGGCGCCGCCCCCGGCCGGTCGGGCGCGCTGTCGCCCAACTCTTTGCTTATGGCCTGCGCCGTCTGCCGCGACTTTCCGCTGCCGGCGTCCAAGGGTTTCGCCGAGGGGCCGCCGGGGCGGTAGTCTCCGGATTGAACCGCGATTTCATCCTTGACTCCGGCGCCTTCGAAAAACCGCTTGGACTTGGCGAAGTCCAGGCCTTCAAGATCCTGGCGAAGGGCGGCAACCTGGGCTTGCCGGGCGCCGTAAAATTGAAGCGCCTTCGCCGCCTCCTCCTTTTCCGAGGCAAACCGGGGCTTCCAATTTTCGATCTTCGACTGGACCTGGGCGATGAATTCCGCCTCGCCCGCCGAGGCCTCTAGGGCGCTATAAGAGCAGACGACGGGAGGCTTGGTCGCGGACTTGGCGTAATCGGCTTCAGCGATGGCCTGGGCCGATTCCACCCGGAGAGAGCCCAGGTAAAGCTCCACTTCCTTTTTGCTCCAGACGATGCGCTGATTGCCCACACCCGGCTCCACCGCGACCCTCAGCAAAGTTTGCCCTTCCTCCAGCTTGTAGCCCAGGATTTCATTGGGATGCGGCGAAAGGGTGTTATTGTCCATGCGTTTGCTTTCTCTGGCGCGCTGGTGCTCCAAAATCGCCTGCTTGGGGTAGATGATGCCCCTGCCCGCGGGCTTGAGCTCGTATCTTGATTCCGGAAAGAAAAGGCAACTCTCGCCCTTGGCGACGGCGAGCATTTTCTCGGCTTGAGTCGAAGGCGGAAAGGCAAACGCCAGTCCCGTTAGGAAAGACAGGAAAACCGCGGTTTCAATTTTCATCATGCCATCCTATTTCTGCTTCGCCAACTCCTCTTGAGTGAACCGCTCAAGCAACTCCGAATCCGACGGCGGCTGATTATGCGCTTGCAGCGGGTCGGCGCGGTTTTCAGCATAGGTGCGCAAATTGCCTAAGTTGAAGGGATTCTCCTTTGCTTTCTTATATTTCTCCAATCTTTCCTGGGCGTTTGCTTGGGCCTTGGCCAGATTTTCCGCCTCCTCGCGCGCCCTAGCCGCCTCCGTTTCCGCCGCTTCTTCTTTGGCCTTCATCTCAGCCAGGGTTTCCTTGGTTTTCGCTTCGACCCGATCTCGGGTGGGCTTGTTCTCGCGCTCCAGCCTCTCCTGTTCAGCCTCCAATTTCGCTTTCTCCGCCGCGTTGTATTGATAGGCCTGCTTGAAAGTGGAGGCTGTTTCGCCCGGGTGCTCAAGAACGGCTTCACGAATGGATTGCGCATCCTCCTTGTATTTTTTTATTCCTTTGCGGAGGGCATAGGCCAGTCCGCCGGCTAGGCCGACTCCCGCGCCCGTTTTGGCGGCGTTGCTCAAGGGGGAAGATTCGGACGGGGTTTCGGAGGCGGCAGCCACGGGCTCGGGCCTGTTTTCCAGAGCGGCGTTGCTCAAAGCCTGCTGAGTTTCCTGGACCTGGGCGCTGCCTGTGTCCAAGGTTTCCCCCGTGGTCCCTCCTAGCCTCACCCCGCCGGTTTCTCTAGGAGTCCCGACTCCACCTCGGGAGCCCTCGAAAGTCTGTTTGGCTTCGCCAGCGGTCTCAAACTCTTTGCTCAGATTGGCCACTTGTTCCCCGCGCGATTTATAAAAAAACCGCGCGCCTTCAATCGCCTGTTGTTCGGGTATTCTTTGTTTATTCTCTTCCGGCGAGTACTGAATTTGGCTCATAATCTGAGCGATAACGCGTGACTCGCTTTGGGCCGCTTCCCCGGGGGTGTAAACGCAGAGGATTTTCTTATCCGGGCGGGGCTGCTGGGCCTTTTGTTGATCCGGCGGCTGGCGCAATTTGTCGTATTCCTCTTGGGTCAGAGCTTGGGCCTTGCATATACCGATTGTCCTTTCGATATCAACGAAGTAGCGCTCCGTTTTGCATTCTTCGGCGACATAGACGATGTTCTGTTTGCCTTTGTTTGGGTCAATGTTGACCACGAGAATTTTATCAGAGGTCTCGAGCTTATATCCAAATGACATATTAGGATCGGGGGGCACGTTGGATTCCCAGTACCGAGGCGCCGTGTCCCCTGGGTGTTCTTTTTGCCTTTTTTCATTCCCCTTTCTTACTGCATGGTCCTCAATGATCCTCTGCGGATAGATTACGCCGTTATCTCTGAGTTGGTAATCCGACCGTGGAAAGAACTTGCAGCGGTCACCCTCCAATGAAGCGAGCATTTCCTCGGCGTGAGACCGTTGGACGGCAAAGAGAGCGAAGGACAATAGGAGCAAACCCGCAATTTCAATTTTTGATTTCATACACGCCCCCAAAGAAAAAACTTCGCTTTCCCACTAAAATTGGGCCTAAACCCAAACAGAAAAGGACATGGGAACATACCAGAGATTCTACAGCAGGCTCAACACATTATAAAAAACGGAAAATTAAATGTCGCTGTTTGGGTCATTTAGTTTGTCGGTCAACTTCATCGAGCATGTCTTGCTGTGTTTGCTGGGCAGCGGCAGCCTTTCTCGTCGAGCCTTGGAGGTTGCCGCCTGGATTGTTTTGGTCACTTTGGGATTGCCGGGAAAATTCTTCAGCCTTTCGGTTTCGTTCTTGCTCCAGGTTTCTTTGCGCTTCTTCCATTTTTCTTTGTTTTTCCGCGTTCTCTCTTTGTTCTTCCGCCGCCTTTTCGTCTTTCTCTCTTTGTTCTTCCGCGCCTTTTTCCTTTTTCTCCATTTTGGCCATTGTTCGCTCAGTTTCCTCTTCCACCCGGCGCCTGGTCGCCCCTTGTTCCCATTCGTAAGCTTTTGATTCTTGGATGGTGGAATAGGTTTCCACCGGGTGCTTGGCCGCTTCAAGGACCGCGCCTGCGTCCGACTTGTACTTCCTCCAGCCGTATAGAAAGGTCCCCAAAATGCCAGTAGCGGCGACGCCCTTGGCCGCATTGCTGCTGAGAGGGGAGGAAGACTCCTCGGAGGAGGTCGGCTTAGGCAGTTCATCTGGCCTTTGGGTCAGCGCGGCATTGCTCAAGGCCTGCTGCGTGTCCTGGACCTGGGCGTTTCCTGTGTCCAAGGTTTCCCCCGGGGTCCCGCCGAGGCGCACTCCGCCGGTTTCTCTAGGAGTCCCGACTCCGCCTCGGGAGCCCTCGAAAGCCTGTTTTGCTTCGGTGGCGGTCTTAAACTCTTTGCTCAGAGAGGCCACCTGCTTCTCCCGCGTTTGAAAAAACTGCTGCGCCAATTGGGCCTGCTTCTTGGCAATGCCCGACTTTGGATCTGATTTCTCAATCTGAAATTTGATGGCCTCGATCACGCTCGTCTCGCTTTTAGCCGCCTCCTCGGGGGTGTAAACGCATAGGACCTTCTTTTTCTCCTGCGGGCGCTTCTGTTGGTCCTGCTGTTGGTCCGGTTTGTCGTATTCCTCTTGGGTCAGAGCTTGGGCATAGCACCATTTCTCTGCGCAGTCTTTGTCGGTGTAGACAATATTCTGCTTTCCTCTATTGGCTTCAATATCCACTTTGAGAAATTTTTGAACTTTTTTGAGGCTATAACCCAAGCTTTCGTCCGGGTAGGGCGCCGGCGTCTCGCCGCTCTGCCCCTTGGCGGATTTTGCCTTCGCCTTTTTGTGGTTTTGGAGGACCGGCATGGGATAAAGCATGCCGTTGCTTTCGACCTTATAGCCGGAGGTCGGAAAGAACTTGCATTGGTCTCCCTCCACCAAAGCCAGCGTCGGCTCGGCGTGAGCTTGCGGCAAAGAGAAGTAAATCGCGCCTGACAAAACCATGCTAGTGACGATAATTTTTGACTTCATATTTTCCCCCGTTAATCGGTTTTGCCTTCTCCAAGTAACGATATTCTCAGGGTCCGTTATCGATCTACTTCCAAAATGACGGCTTAAGCAAGTTCTTTGCGAGCGTCTTGTAATCCTCCCAACTTGTGCCTTTGATCGAATCGGTTGCCTCGCCGAGTCTGGTGAAATAACCCTTCGTCGTAGCGGCGGCATTCCCCTTATTTTTTCCGGTGTCTTCCGCCGCTTGTTTTTCCGCCGCCTGCTTCTCCTGAAGTTTTCTAGCGTCTTCCGCCGTTTGTTTTTCCGCCGCCTGCTTCTCCTGAAGTTTTCTAGCGTCTTCCGCCGCTTGTTTTTCCGCCGCTTGCTTCTCCTGAAGTTTTCTGGCGTCTTCCTCCGGCGGTTCGGTTGTTTTTTGCACCTCAGGCTGCGGTTCCGGCTTCAACCAATCACCGAGCCTTTCGTTTGCAGCCATTTTTTCTTTTTTGTTGGCTCGCCACTTCTGATAGAGCAGAGTTCCTAAAACGCCGACGCCCAAAGTCCCTATAATGACCGCGGCAGCCGGCGCGCCCATGACGGCCGCAAAAATGGCCGCAAAGCCCAGAACCAGCATGCCTGCGGCAAAATTGCTCCAGAATTTACTTTTTTCCTCGGCTTTTTTTGCTTTCAATTCAGGGGGATCTTTGTACTTCATCAATTGGGATTTCAAATCGGCGTTCCTTGCCTGAACTTCAGCGTTTACTTTGTCGGCTCCGCCTTTGGCATTATTGAGGCTTATCGCAAGTGGTGAGCCTTCGGGCGGAGCCTCTTTTTTGGACTTTTTCATGCCATCATAATATGCTCGACTTTCCTGCAACTGTTCATTGGTGCCGAGTTTAGCAAGTCGTTTTTCGATGCCCCTTCGATTGGACTCACTAGCTTTGAGTAATTTGTCGCTTAACATTTTTCGCTCAGCCAGCATCGCTTCTATACGAACGATTCCTGCGTCGGCTTCTATATTTTTTTTGGACCATTCAATGGGATCCTGTGGGTCATGGGCGTTGTCAATCTGCCAGAGGATATAGTCTCTCCGGTCAGTTTCGTTGGGAATACCGGCGACTTTTGTAATATTAATTTTGATGGGAGGCCCTTCCTTAGCCGTCTTTTTAGCACCCCTTTTTTTGGGTTTCGGTGGCGCTGAGGGCAAGTTCATGTCGGTTGTGGCCATCGAAAGAAATTGGCGGGATTGTTCGTCTGAAAGTCCTAACGG
>MGUX01000062.1 GCA_001800185.1 Elusimicrobia bacterium RIFCSPLOWO2_12_FULL_59_9 | reverse complement strand
TTATAAAAGTGTCCTTGCCGAGGTAGAAGACGGCGTGCTCGCCAAACGGTCCCTCCTGGCGATTGCCCCAAATTTCTTCCGCCGTGACGCCGTCCAGTTTCGTGAGCAGGTCGATGCGAACCGGGGGAAAGCCCATCTGGATGACCTTGCCGGAAAGTATATCGTCTTTGGTTATGCCAAGAGACTTGAAGCCGAAGTCCTTGAGCGCCCGCAGCACGGCCTCCGCGTTGGAAGCGGTCGGCCTGATCCAAAAATCGATGTCTCCGGTCGCTCTCGGATATCCCAGGAAGGCCAGGGAAAATGCGCCCACGATCACAAATTCGACGCGGTTCCGGTTGAGCGCGGCGACGAAATCCGAGAAGTCGGAATTGACGTCGCTCATGCGAGGGAGTCCCTCAATTGAATCGAGCGCTCAAGACGCGGAAGAGTTTTCTTGCCGGTAACCAGATAAACCTGCCGCCTAAGAAACTCCATAGCGCTGATCCGCGCCTCGGGGGTTTGGGTGAGCCAGAATCGCAGGGCGTCGCGGTCATTCTCTTTTTCGACAATGCGCACAGGCATTGGCGTACGCGCGGACCTCGCCTGGGGCTGATCCTGCGCGGCCGAGGCTCCTCCCGGAACCCAGGTTTCCTCCCATATTTCAGCGGATGGCCGGCTCATGAGGCGATCTTCCTCGGAGCGGATAAGGGCCCGAATCATCTTGTCATCAGGGAGTTGATTCTCTAAGGCCATGCTTCCCGAGACGCGCGCGATCTTCCGGCACGCGACTTCCTGGATTCGCTCGGCCAGGGCAGCCTGGGGCGATATGAGGAACTTCGGCAGCACAACCGCTTCGCAATACATGGCGCGCAATATGCGCCTGAGCGTGCTTAACTGGACGTCCACCTTGCCGGTCTCGATCTTCGCCACATGGGACTGCGGCATGCCCGCCCGCTTGGCAAGCTGGGCCTGGGTCATGTGAAGGGCATTGCGGATCCGCCGGATGACGACATGGGGAGCAAACTCTTCCGTCGCTTCGGGGACCTTTTTCCCGAATGAGATCAAACGCTCCATCATTATGCGGCTGCTGACGGGAAGGCTATCCTTTCTCAACGGCATAGAATTACTCTCCTGATCGCACCCATATTATAATATGTTTATACATATTTGTCAATATGTATTATATATGCTTAAACATATTATTAAATAGGTGGCTTATCCGTCAGGAAGGCCGGAAGCCGAAATTACAGGCAAAAGATATTACTCGGACGGGCTCCTGGGGTTTCTACGCCTTAACGCGCTGGAACTTGATTCTTAGCAGGAACTGGCATCTCCGCGGCGGTGGAGTGCGGCCGCTTCCCGAAGGTGTGAAACAAAAAACACATGCGTTTAAAGATCGTCCAGAAGTTCGTCGAAGCCGAAGGCTTGATAGCCGCCTTCCGCAAGCTTCTTCTTTGTTCCCGCAGCGAGCGCCGGAGCGAACGCCATTTTCTCGATCGCGTAGCCGGAGAACCGGGCCCCTTCTTGCGTCCGCAGAAACGCAGCCGCGTGGCCGTCGAAATCCGCGCGGTCGCGCAGAAGTTGGTCGCCTGACCTTTTGCACGTGACGATGCGAAGGGTCTTCGCGTCGTCATTGACAAGGAGCAGATCGATCTCCACGTTCCGGCTGAGGTTCTCCGGGCGGTTCCAATAACCCTCGATCCGGGACGTAATCTGGAACTTTTCGTCGCCCTTCCTCGACAACTCCTCCAGGATCAGCCGGACCATCTTTTCGAAAGCATGCCCCTCGACAGTTTCCAGGCGCTGTGAACAAGTTTTCACGCAAACATCCATAGGCCTGACGCGAGCCGCCTTGATCTGCCGCTCTATGGCGCCCAACCACGAGGATAGAAAGTTGTCGACCACGTAATAGCGGGACTTGCGGGATACCCCTTTGGACCCGAAAACGGGCAGCCGCCGTTGGATGATCTGGAACTTCGACTCCAGGACGCTCAAATATCCGCCGATCTGCCGCAGTTCCGTTCCGCTGTCGATCTTGGAGTATTCTTCCATAATGCGGGCATGCGAACAGCCGTCGTTGGCGGCGATTATTTTGAGCAGGGATTCATACCGGCCGCGGAATTCATTCAGGAACCAGTTGTCCGCCTCGGTTCTCAGCGGGGAAGAACCTTTAAAGAACAACTCCCGGAGTATCGTTTCCCGATAATGCGGATCGCGACGCAGAACGCCCTGTTCGAAACAATCGCGATAAAACTTCGGGATGCCTTCAAACAGGCTCCACAAAAAAAGGTGTTGGTAGGGATCCATGATGCCGTGAGCCAGCCACATCTCCTTAAGAGCAGCGAAGTCCAGGTGGCGTATCTCCAGACGGTCGGTCACGCGATTGAAGAGAGGAGAACGCCTATCCTCGAGCACCGCCATCATTTCGTTATGGATCGACCCGAGGACGAATAGGCCCCCGGTGGCATCACGCCGGCTTCGGAGGCGGTCAACTTCCGATTGCAGATACGAGCAGAAAGGATAGAGCGCCTTGCGATGGAAGTACTGAAACTCGTCCAAGACGACGAAGTACTCCTTTGCGGCAAGCCGGCCGATCAGCTTGGCGAATTGCTGCAGGTCGCGGGGAAGCGGAAAATCGGCGCGCGGAACATCCAGGTCCTCCAACGCGTCGTTGACGGACTTCAGGACTCCCGAAGGATCGCTATCCGGAATCTGAACGTAGAAGATCTTCTTGTCTTTCGTCCGATCCAGCAGGCGGTTGACGAGGGTGGTTTTACCGATGCGGCGCCTGCCGGATATCTCGCAAAAGAACCAGCGCCCGCGGTCCGCAATCTTGCGCAGTTCGGCCTCTTCAGCGCGCCTGCCATAGAAATCCCAAGTGGCCGTCATCGCTATGATTATAGCATAAAATGTTTTATGCTACGCATTTTTGATAAAATTCCACTGTGCCTATATGCAAAATTGCAACGCAACCAGCACGGATTTATGCCTGATTCCGATGCGTGGCATTATGGATCGCAAGGCGCTTTGCGCCTGGATGATGTCGCTGTTGCCGCGCGCAGTTTTAACGCGTTGGAGCTTGATTCTTGGCAGGAACCGGCATCTCCGCGGCGGTGGAGTGCGGCCGCTTCCCGAAAATATTCCTTATTTTAGGTATTTTCGAGCTCGCGGTTGACCTGGGCGCCCACCAGGATCATGAAGCCCATGGCGTAAAGCCAGGTCAATAGGCCGATGACCCCTCCGGCGGCGCCGTAGACCAGATTGCGGGGCCCGATGTTGTTCAAGTAAACGCCGAAGGCCTCGGAAAAAAGCAGCCAGCCGGCGATCGTCACCAAGGTGCCTGGGGTCACGAGCTTGAGGCGATTGCGGCCGCCGGGGCCGAAGCTGAATATCAGCGCGACCCCGAAAAACATGACCGCGATGGCGATGATCCAACGGGCCATGCCGAAGAGCAGCTGGACCTGGCCGTGAAACCCCACGTAGCCGATGAGCCAGTCCCTCGCGGCCGGGACGATCACCAGCAGGAAGAAGGCGATGGTCAAGATTCCGGCGTGGGCCGCCGTGAGCAAAAGGGAGATGCCCTTCCATTTCCAATAGGCGCGCGTTTCCTGCGTTCCGTAAATCCTGTTGAGCGCCGCCATGAGCGAGGTGGTGGCCGACGAGGAGGCATAGAGGGCGAGCAGAAGCGTTCCCAAAGCGAGCCAGTGCCTGGGCTTGAATAGGATGTCCAGCACCGTGGGGCCCGCCAGGGTGAATAAATACCCCGGCAGAAATTTTTCCAGCATGGACAAAATCTCTTCAGGAGTCGCCGCGATGGGAAGTGTGCCGAGAAGCGCGATGACAAAGACCCAGAACGGGAAAAATGAATACAGGAAATAAAAGCCGAGCTCTGCCGCCATGTCGAAGCAGTAGTTCCGGTAAAGCCCGCGGCAAACCCGGACCGTTAAATCCCAAAAACTTCGCGCCGCTTCGGGGATGCTGCCCAAGCCGAGTTCCATAGCCTTTTCAATAGGATGCTCTTTCCGGAGCGAATCGAGCGATTCCTCGGGCGTCAAGCCCGCGTTTTCCAGCATATCACAAGATGCGGTCCAGGAAGTAGGGCATTTGCCGCCGCCACCACGTCCAATCGTGGTGGACGTCCACGCCCCAAAAATCCACCCAGCAGGGAATCCCCTTGGCATCCAGCACGGCCTTCATCGCGCGCGTCTCGCCGATGCAGTCGTAGTCGCCGCAGGCCTCCCAATCGCCCTGCCCGACGCATAAGACGATTTTGCCGCGCCTCAAGAGCCCGAGAATATGCGGGGTTTCAAGGCCGGGCAGGTACGCCAGCGGAAAATGATAATACAGCGACGGGTCCCAATCGTCGCCGAAAATGTGCTTGGGGCCGTAGAGCGCGCTCAAAGAAATCACCCCGTCGAAAACCTCGGGATGACGGAAAAAGAAATTGGCCGCGTGGTAGCCTCCCATGCTGCAGCCGGTCGTCAGCAGCGAACCGGAGGAGCCGTTGAGCCAACGGATGAATGGAACGGCCTCGTTTAAGACGTATCTTTCGTAGTCCTCGTGGCGCCGGACGCGGTCGGCGGGCGAGAGCGCTTGGTTGACCCACGACTCCCCGTCCACTCCGTCCACGGCGAAGAGCTGCGCGCGCCCTTGCTCCAAAAAGGGCCGGAGGGCCTCGACCATGCCGAAATCCTCATACTCAAAAAAGCGCCCTCCCGCCGAGGGAAAAACGACGATGGGCTTGCCGCCGCGGCCGTAGACTTTCATCTCCATATCGCGGCCCAAGGCGGAGCTCCGCCATTTCTTATATTCGGAGTTCAAAAACCCTGCTCCTGGATATAGTCCACGATGGGCCAGATGTCCTCCATCGATTTGGAGCGGACCAAGAAGGCATAGTCCCCGATGGCGCGCCGGAACACCGAGTCGATGGGGGTATGGGTCAAAATCGCGGGGCCGAACTTCCGCAGCACCTCGTCGCGGGAGTGCGCGTAATTTTTCCGCTCCTTGCGGCCGATATAGCTGACGTGGTAAGCCCGGTCATAGCTCGCCTCGAAACGTCCCTTGACGACGACGTTGGCCCACTGGCGATAAATGTCGATGTCGTTGGCGTAATTGAACATGTCGGTCGTGAGACCCCCCGGAGGCCGGGCGTTGATCTCCATGGCCGTCAACCGGCCGCGGGGCCCGCGCATGAACTCCAGGTGAAAGAATCTCTCCTTGAGTCCAAAGGCGGCGATGGCCGTGTGGCCGAGCTCGTTTAAATCGGAGGGAATGTCGCGCAGGGACCAGTAATGGAGGTGGTCGTCGTCGTTGACCACGGTCATGATGTCATTGCTGAACATGTGCGAGGTGTAGAACACGATGGCGCCGTCGCGGCCGGTCAGGCCGTCGAAGGACTGTATGCGGCCGTCGAGAAATTCCTCCAGAATATACTCGGCATCCGGGATCTTGCGCTCGAAAAAATTCTCCCACTGGGCCGGATTGGAAATTTTATAGGTCGCGTGAGCCCCCACCCCTTTGTCGGGCTTGGCGATGACCGGGTATCCCACCCGCGCCGCGAAACGCCGCGCGGCCTCCGGGCCTACGGCGAGTTCGCCCTGGGCCACGGGCACGCCCGCCTTCTGGAATACCTGTTTCATCAGCGATTTCTGCTTCAAGGCGCGGATATCTCCCGGCTTGGGGCCGCCGACGTTGAAGTCCAGGCGCAGGGCGGCCTCGAGCTCGATCCAGTGCTCTTCCTGGGCCACGATGCGGTCCATTTTCCCGAGGCGGGAGGTGAGGTGGGCGCAGGCGCGCAGGACGCGGTCGTAATTTCCCATGTCCGGGACATGGCAATACTCGCTCAGGGCCCCTTTAAGCTCGGGCCGCAGCCGCTCATAGGACTCCCATCCGATGCCGGCCACCGAGGCGCCCGCCTCCTTGAGGCCGACGCAGAAATGATAATAGTTCGGCGGAAAATTAGGACAAAGATATAAAACATTCATAAAAAAGCCGAAGGAGTGATGATTTTACAATAATGGGGTGTTGCCGTCGAGAGAATTGTCGTCCGGCAGCGGAGGCGCGGGCTCGCTACTCGTAGCGCAGCGCTTCGATGGGGCTCAGCCGCGAGGCCTTCCGGGCCGGCCACAGGCCGAAAATAATTCCTATGGCGGCGGAAAAAAGAAAAGCCAGAGCGGACGCGCCGGGGGAAACAGCGGCCGCCCAACCGGCCAGGCGGGACATGGCCTGGGTCGCGGCCCAGCCCAAGCCGATGCCGATGAGGCCGCCGCAGACGCTCACAACCACCGCCTCGATCAAAAACTGGGCCAGAATGTCGCGCCTTCTGGCGCCGACCGCCTTGCGCAGGCCGATTTCCCGGGTACGCTCGGTCACCGACACCAGCATGATGTTCATGATGCCGATTCCGCCCACCAAAAGCGAGATCGCCGCGATGCAGGCCAGAAGCAAAGACATGGTGCGGCTGGTCTGGCTGAGCGCGTCCTGGATTTCAGCCATGTTGCGGATTTCAAAGCTTTGCTGCTGGGAAGGAGGCAGGCGGTGGCGCCGGATGACCAGCTCCCTGAGGGCGTCCTGGGCGGCCTCCATTTGGGAGGCATCCGCCACTTCGATGTCGATGGAATACACAAAATCCTTTCCCAAAAGCCTTCGCATGGCGGTCGTGACGGGGATGACGACCAGATCGTCCTGGTCCCGCCAACTGTTGGCCCCCTTTTCGGGGAGGACGCCAATGACTTGAAAATTGACCTTGTTAATCTTGATGAACTCCCCGATGGGATTGGCCCCGCCGAAAAGCTCCCGAACGGGGGTCATGCCCAAAACCGCCACGCGGGAGCGGGAGCGGTCCTCGTCCGGCCTAAAGAACCGCCCCACTTGGGGCGCGGAAGCCCGCATGGACGGGTAGTCGGGGCCGGTTCCAAGAATCTGCGTGCTCCAGTTCCTGTTCCCGAAGACCAACTGCCCCCGGCCCGAGACGGAGGGAGCCGTCTTTTTGACGGAAGGAACCGAGGCCCGTATTTCGGCCGCGTCCTCGAGGGTGAAGCGGGTCACGGCGCCGGCTTCCAGCGCAACGCCGTGCGCGCGCCTCGAGCCCGGCCTCAAGACCAGGAGATTGGAGCCCAGCGAGGCGAGCTGCTTTTCGATGGCCTGCTGCGCCCCGTGGCCGAGAGCCAGCATGGCGATGACCGCGGCCACGCCGATGAGGATGCCCAGCATCGAGAGCCCGGACCTCACCTTGTTGGCCAAAAGCGCGCGCGCCGCCTGCTTGAAGTGCTCCGAAGTTTCCTTGAGGGTGAATTTGGGCGGCGCGATCTTCGGCGGCTGCACCGCCGTCTGCGCCTGACCCGTCTTGACGGCGACCCCGCCTCCGGCGCCGGCCTCGGAGACGGTTTCATCGGACTGAATAACTCCGTCGCGCATGCGGATGACGCGCCGGGCGTGCGCGGCGATCTCGGCTTCGTGGGTGACCACAATCACCGTGATGCCGCCCTCGTTGAGCTTGCGGAGTATGGCCATGATTTCCTCTTCGCTGGAGGAATCCAGATTGCCCGTCGGCTCGTCGGCCAGGATGATGCCGGGCCCGTTGACCAAAGCCCGCGCGATGGCCACCCTCTGCTGCTGGCCGCCCGAAAGCTCGTTGGGCTTGTGCAAAATCCTTGAGCCCAAACCGACCTCCTCCAGAAGCTCTTTCGGCCTGGATGGATCGGTTCCGTTGGCCGCGTATAACAGCGGCAGCGCTACGTTTTCAAGGGCGCTCGTCCGGGCCAGAAGATTGAACTGCTGAAAAACAAAACCGATGGCCTTGCCCCTGAGCCCGGCCAACTCGTCTTCCCCGAGCTTGGAAACCTCCTGTCCATAGAGCTCGTAGGAGCCGGAGTCAGGCACGTCCAGGAGACCGAGAACGTGCATCAAAGTGGATTTGCCCGAGCCGGAGGGGCCCATGATGGCCACGAATTCCCCCGGCTCGATGACAAGCGACACGCCGCGAAGGGCCGGCACGGCCGCCGCGCCGCCGGCGCATCCGGGTCCCGGGAGCCCTGCGACGGGGGCCGCCTCGCCCATTTGATATGTTTTTCTAAGTTTTGAAATTCGGATCATATCACCGGCCCCTCTGCGCCCGGCCGCCTCCTCCGCCTCCGGCGCGGCCTCGGCCCAAGGGAGAAAATGGGCTGGTCTGAGGCGCCTCCGCCTGGCCCGGCATCTTGAATGTTCGGACCAGCACCGTGTCGCCTTCGGAAAGCCCCGAAACGATCTCCGTCTTCTTTCCGTCCGTGAGGCCGGTCTGGATTTCCTTGGAAATCGGGCGCTTTTTGCCGGAAGGATTGGGCAGCAAAACGGACGCGCCTCCGTCGTCCTGCCGCACGGCTTCGGCCGGAAGCAGAAGGGCGTCCCTTTTTGAGGCCGCCAAAAACACGACGTTGGCCGTCATGCCGCTTCGCAAAAAATCCGGCACTCGCTGCGGCGCGACGTCCACCTCGTAGACCGTCACGTTGCTCACCGTCTTGGCCTCGTAGGCGACATGGTCCACCCGCGCCTCGAGGTTCTCCTGGGGATAGGCGTCCAGATTGATGCGCGCCCTGAGTCCCGGCTTGACCTTGCCGATATCGGTCTCATCCACCTGGGCTTTGACGATGAGGCGGTTGGACATGACCAGCACCGCGTCCTGGGCCGCGACGCTCTGCCCCGGCTCCACGTTCCGGGAGATGATCAAGCCGTCCAAGGGTGCGATGAGCGGCGTGGGTTTGTAAAGGTCCTCCCAATGGGCCAGCTCCCCGGGTCCTTTGGCGCGCGCCGCGTCCAGAAGCGCGGCCCTCTCCACCGAGCTCATCCATGCCAGCACTTGCCCCTTTTTGACCGACTCGCCTTCCCGGACCAAAATGTCCTCCGCCCTCCCGGCGATGGGAGGCTTGATCTCCAGTCGGTTTTGGGGCTGCGCGACGCCGGTGGCCATAATCGTGATCTCGATGTCGCCCCGCGTCACCCGCGCATCCTGGAACTCGGGCGTTTCGCTTTCCCTGCCATGCCATTTCAAACCCAGCGCGACGGCGGCTCCGGCGACGGCCAAAATTATCCACAGTTTCTTTTTCATCGTCATGGCCTCAACCCTTTTCCCTGGGCCCTCTCCCAGCCCGCCCGGGCGATCACGGCATCCCTCAACGACGCGAGCATGGCCTTCTGTCCGGAGATGAGATCGTTTTCAATCAGGTCCCAATCCTCGAAGGACAGCAAGCCGCTGGTGTACTGGCTTCTGGCGATCTGCGCCCGGACTTCGGCGGCGTCCAAAAATTCCCGCCGGACCTCGGTTTGCTCGGCGGCGTCCTGAAAGGCGGCGAATTTGTCCTCCAAATCCAGGGCCGCCTGGTCCGCGGCGCTTCTTTGGCCAGCGCGGGACCTGCGCTCCTCGGCCAGGGCGCTCTTGACGTCGAAGATATTGCGGCCGCCTGGAAAAAATGGAAATGACAGGCTCACGCCGGCCGACCAATTTTTCGAGCCGGGCGGCCAATCGCTTCCGCGCCTGGAAAGGGAGCCCGAGGCGGCGATGTCCGGATAAAGCTGGCTCTTGGAAACGGCGACGCCGGCCTCGGCGGCGCGGGTTTGGGCCTCGGCTTGAAGAACCGCCGGAGTCCGGGCCGCCAAAAAACGAAACTCCGGAGCCTCCTCGGGCGAAGCGGTCTTGAAGCTTCCCGTGACCTCGATCACGTCAAACTCGGATCTGCCGAGGGCTTTGGCGAGCTCGCGCTGAGCGACCCGCAAAGCCCGTTTGGCCTGGGACGCCTCAAATTCGGCCTGGCGGTTGGCCGCCTTGCTTCGAAGATAGGAGCCCTTGTGTTCCCGGCCCGCTTCGTAGCGCAACTCCACCAAGCGGACGTTTTCCCCCCGCCGCTCGGAGATGATTTGGGCCAGCTTCATCTGCTCCTGGGCGTAGAGAAGCCGCGAGAAGGCCGATTGGAGCTGAAAGCCCAGGTTGGACAGAGCCGCCTGGAGGCCGGCCTCGGCGGAATTCAAATCCGCGGCGCTTCTTTCGACCCCGGCTTTATCCTTAAATCCCGAAAAAAGGCTCTGCCTGGCCGACAGGCCCAAGCTGTAATCTTCGCTGGAGGCCGAATCGGTTTTGCTCAGGCCGGCGCTCGCCGAGAGCTGCGGAAAAAAGCCGCTGAAGCTGGCTTGATGCTGCGACCTGGCTTTCCACACCGACTCGGCGGCGCCCGCGAGGTCGGGATTGCGGTCCAACGCCTCCCCAACGCAAGCCTCCCAGGTAAGCGCCTCCCCGCCGAAAGCCGGGGGAGATAAGACGGCAAGGAGCGCGCAGCAGATAAAACGCTTCATGCGGGTCGCGGCTCACTCCCCGTCCGGGCGGCGCTTTTTCCAGCGGGAATCTTTCGCCTGCAGCTTGTCGAACTTCTCCCGCTGCCTGTCGTCGAGAACGCCGCGGATCTCCGCTCTGGCGGAATTTCTGATTTCCTCGAAGCGGGGACCGAACTCCCCTCGCAGGGCTTTGATCTTTTTGCGCTTTTCCTCCAGAATGGCGGCGACTTTCGCGCTCTGCTCGGCCGTCAGGTCCAGCTTTTTGTTGAAGCGCTCGACCATGCGGGCGTAGCCCGGCTCGCCACCCCAGCGCCGGTGGGCGTTGTATTTGAGCGCCAGGGCGCCGAGACCGCCCGCCAGCAAGACGCCCAGAATGAAGGCGATGAGAATCTGCTTCCACTCCAATTTCATGGCTCCTCCAAGACAAAGTTGAGGACCTCATCCTTATCGGACGCTTTGGCCAGCAAAGTCCATTCCGAAGCGACGCCGGCCTTTCCGTTGGCGAGCAGCAAATCCTCGGTCGAGACCGCCGCCTCATTTTTGTACACGCTCAAGAAAAGAACCGCCGCCGCGAACCCGATGGCGGGAACCAGCCAACGCGGGCGCGGCAACGGCAGCGGAAAGCGAAAAACTTCAGCGGGCTCATCCAGCCTTTGCATGAACCGTTCCACAAAGTTTTCCGAAGCGCGCGGCGGGGGAAGCTTAAAAAGAGCTTTCGATATTTGATCCCAGCGAGCATGCGCCCGGCGGCAGCCTGGGCAGCCCGCCAAATGGCTTTCCACCCGCCGCCTGTCCTCGGGCCCCAGCTCTCCGTCAAACAGGGCATACAGCGCTTCTTCGAATTCGTCGTGGTGCATGGCGGCCTCGCTATTTAGACGTTTTCCGGATCCAAAAAGTGTCGCAGATTCCCCTCCAGTTCCTTGCGCGCTCGGCGCAGGCGGGCTTTGACGGCATCCACGGAGCAATTGAGAACTTGCGCGATTTCTCTGTAGTTTAAGCCCTGGGACTCGCGCAGGGTCAATATGAGGCGGTAATCCGGGGGCAACCGGGACAGCGCCCTCTCGACAAGATCGGACTTCTCCAATAAAGAGCCGGCCGGGTCCGGAGCGGCAAAAAGCTTCTCCAACCTTTCCCCCTCTCTTTCGGCCAACATCTCCAAGGAGTCGGTTTTTTGACGGGATTTCTTTCGCAGCAGATCGAGGCAATGGTTGGAGGCGACGCGGTAAAGCCAGGTGGCAAACGCCGCCCCGCCGCGGAACTCATCTAAAGCCCTGAAGGCTTTGATGAAAATTTCCTGCGCGGCGTCCTCCGCCTGGCTGCGGTCGGAAAGGATGGAGGCGCACAGCCCGACGATGCGGTCCTGGTATTTGCGGACCAACCCGGCGAAAAGCTCCCGCCGCCCGGCCGTCACTTCGCGGATGATTTCAGCGTCTTCGATGGATCGCCCCCCGACGGCTAATTTTTAAAAATCATAGCAATTAATTTTGTAGGATGGGGGCGGCGCGTTCGTCCTTGGCCATGCATCTAACCGCCCTGGATTGGGGAATCGTCGCGGTCTACTTCGCCGTCTGCCTGGCGGTCGGCGTGATATTCTCCGGCCGAGCGTCCGAAAGCACGGACTCCTATTTCATCAGCGGCCGCCATCTCCCGTGGTGGCTTTTGGGAACCTCCATGGTGGCCACCACCTTCGCTTCCGACACGCCTCTGGCCATCACCGAATTTCTGAGAGTCGGCGGCATCTGGAAAAACTGGTATTGGTGGTCTTTGGGCATGGGCTCCATGCTGGGCGTTTTTCTGTTCGCCCCCCTGTGGCGCCGCGTCGGCGTGCTGACCGACAACGAGCTCATCGAGCTCCGCTACGAAGGGCGGCCCGCGGCCTTTTTGAGAGGCTTTAAGGCCCTGTATTTCTCCATCGGCTACAACCTCATCGTAATGGGGTGGGTGATCAAGGGCATAGGAAAGATGACGGCGGTGCTGCTCGACGTTCCAGAGGGCCCGGCCATCGGCGTCTGCCTGGCCATCACCATGATTTACACCCTCTCATCCGGCTTCTGGGGCGTGGTGGTGACGGACTTGCTGCAGTTCGGCGTGGCCATGGCCGGCTCCCTGGTTCTGGCGTTCTTCGCGGTGAGCCACCTCGGCGGCATGGCGGCGCTTTTGTCGAAGCTCCAATCCCTTCCCGGCTTCCATCCGGAGACCCTGCATTTTCTCCCGGCCGCGGATTTAAGCTCCATTCATACGCCTTTTTCGGAAATCATGATTTATGTCTGCCTGTTGTGGTGGTCCTCCCATGACGCCGACGGAGGCGGCTACGTCATCCAAAGAATGCTCTCGGCCAAAAACGAACGGCACGCCCTTTTGGGCACGCTTTGGTTTTACCTGGCCCACTACGCGCTGCGGGTATGGCCCTGGATCATCGTGGGCCTGGCTTCGATGGCGCTTTTCCCGGACCTTTCCACCCACGCTTTCAAGGACAAGGCCGGCTACCCGCTCGTGATGAAGGCCGTGCTCCGGCCGGGATACGCCGGCTTGATGGTCGCGTATTTTTTCGGCGCTTTCATGTCCACCATCGACACCCACGTCAACTGGAGCACCAGCTACCTGATCCATGACGTCTACCGCCGCTTCATCCGGCCAAGCGCTCCGGAAAAGCACTACGTCTTCGTCGCCCGCCTCGCCGGCGCGGCCATCGCCGTCGCGGCGGCGTACGTGGCCGTCTATTGGATCGACTCCATTTCGCAGGCCTGGCAATTCATCTACCTGATGGGCTCCGGCGTCGGGCTTGTCCTCATCGGCCGCTGGTTCTGGTGGCGGGTCAACGCCTACTCCGAAATCGCCGCGCTGGCGTCCTCTCTCACGTTGACGATCGGCTGGCTTTGCCTGGGACGGCTGATGCCCGAAGCCGATTTCATGGGTTACCCCCTGGCCTCGACGCCTCTGCACGTCAAGGCCGTGGTGGTCGTGCCGGTCTCGATCGCGGTGTGGGTGTCGGCCACGTTATTGACCGCTCCCGTGTCGATGGAAAAGTTGGAGCGCTTCTACCGGCTTGCGCGCCCGGGAGGCCTTTGGGGGCCCGTCACCCGGGGAGAAAAATACGGCGGAGAGATTTTAGGCTGGGACTTTCTGGCCAAATGGCTGGGCGGGCTGCTTCTCATCTACGGCGCCCTCTTCGGCCTGGGCCATCTGGTTTTTCTGCGCTGGAAAGAAGGCTCTTTGCTTCTGGCCATGGCGGCCGCGGCCGGCGCCTGGCTGTTCACCCTGATGGAGCCGCAACGCGAAGAGTTAGGGCCTTAAATGGGATGAATTGATTCGGCTACAGCCAGAAGCGTTTTTTGAAGACGGTCATGCAGTTTTTGGGTGGATTGCAGGCGAACCACGACGATGCCCCTCGGGTGAGGCAGTATAAAATAGGTTTCCCTCGCCGGGGCGCGGCGCATGCGGCCGGTATGGACGTTGAGGGTCTCGGTATAGTCCATCACCGCCTTCCAAACCCGGGCTTTCCCCAAGCGCTCATCACGGAAGATCCGAAGATTTTCGCGCAGCGGCTCTCCCAATAAAGGCTGAACCGCGGTCAAGCGCTCGAGACTGCGCGCGAATTTTTCCCGGGAACCCCGCGCGGACCGCTCGGAATAGAAAAGGATGTCAATGGAGGCGGCTGCGGCGGATTGCGCCTCATCCCAATACAGGCTCGCCCAGCCTTCCTTGGACCAATACGGGTCCAACTTCCACGCCGCGGGGACGGGCAGCCGCACTCCCAAATCCTTGAGCTCGGTCGTGCGCAGCCGCGCGTCTCCCGGATGCGCGCCGGCGAGGCTGATTCCAAAAACAAGCGACCAGACCAGACGCCTCATTTAGAGACCCCCGGGGGCGGAACTTCGCGCGCGTTTTTCAAAGGCAAAGCTTTCAGTTGGAGGCCGCGCGACGCGTCTTCGTCGAGCGCCGCGATCATTTTTCGGGTTTCTTCGATGCCGCGGTCGATGACCACGAGGCTGCGCACTTCTTTTCCCTTAAAGGCCCTGAGAGCGATCCGGTAGTCGTCGTCGTGCGCCGCGTTCTTGATTTCTTCGTCGAGTCCCGCCTCGCCGCGCGCGGCGGCGACGCGCTCCGCCCAAAGGTCGCGGAGCTCCTCCTGATAAAAGTCGCGTATTTCGCGCACGCCGTTGCGCCCGCCCCAGGGATGGACATATCCCCGTTCTCTTAAAACATCCCGGGACATTTTGGCCAGCGTCGGCTTATAATCCTCGGGGCTGATTGCCTGGAGATTATGAAGCCGGCTCAATTGCTCGATCTCCCAATACATCATCTGCGAATGGGAGTTTTCGGGAAGCCGCGCCGCCGCCGTTTGAAAGGCGCGCAGATACGCCGAGCCCATGATGCCGCCGGTGATAAAAGACCTCATTTCCTTCTCTTGATAGCCATAAATCACCTCGGCGATGGGAGGGCCGTAGCGCTCGACGTTGACGGCCCGGTCATAGGCGTGCTGCAGTTCGTGCACCATCGTCTCGGTCAAAAGCGCCGGGTCCACGTCTTTGAGTTGAGAGGAAAGTTTGACATGCAGCATCCACGTCGCCCGGCCCCGCACGTCCTTGCTGCTGGTCATCGTATGCAGTCCCAGCAGCCCGGGGCCCATGTCGTCGCCGAACTCGATTTTCAGCCGGCCTTGCTCCCGGAGCTTGTCCATGGCGGGAAAAATATGCCCCAGCTTTTCGCGGAGCGCCAGTTGCGCCTTAAGCTCCTCATCGCTCGCGTTTTCAAATAGGTCCGGACGCTCTTTGCGAAACGCCGTCGGATCCATGACCATCATGCGCGCGTAGCGATAAACCTGATCGATGGAACCGTAGTCGGCGGGCGCGCCCAACTCCGACGTGAAGGCC
>MGUX01000061.1:5743-5811 GCA_001800185.1 Elusimicrobia bacterium RIFCSPLOWO2_12_FULL_59_9 | reverse complement strand
AACACCGTGATTATGATGACCTCCAACCTGGGGGCCCGGCTTCTGGAAAGTCAAGGCAAGAAAAAGCA
>MGUX01000061.1:0-5684 GCA_001800185.1 Elusimicrobia bacterium RIFCSPLOWO2_12_FULL_59_9 | reverse complement strand
GGTTTTCAACGCGCTGACGCCGGTTCAGATCAAGAAAATTTTGGCGGAAAAGCTCATTCCCAATATCAACGACAGGCTGCTCAAGAACAAGAAGATCACCCTGGCTTTGAGCGACCGGGCGACGGCCTATCTGGCCGAGAGGGGAGCCGATTCGCTCTACGGCGTCAGGCCCATGGAGCGCACCCTGCAGAGGGAGCTTCTCGACCCCCTGGCCAATGAGATTTTGAAGAACGGCGGCATGGCGGAAGGCACACGGGTCGAGATCGACGTCGACCCCGCCCGCCCCGGACAGCTCAGCTTCAAATTCAACTCTCCAAAAACGTAAGTTCCTAAATTAGTCCCAGCGCTTTCCCCGTCTTTTGGAACTTTCGCAGGGCAAATTCAAGGTCCTCTTGGGAATGCCCGGCGGTGACGATCGTCCTGAGCCTTTCTTGGCCCATGGGCACCGTGGGAAAGCCGATCCAAAGCGCGAAAACGCCTTCCTCAAAGAGCGCCTCGCTGAGGCTTTTCGCCTTTTGCGTGTCGCCGACCATCACCGGCGTGATGGGCGTCTCGCTCCGGCCGGTGTCAAAACCCAGTTTCCTCAAGCCTTCTTTGAAAAATCCGGTATTGTCCCACAAACGAGCGATTCTCTCAGGCTCGTTCTCTAGAATATCCAGGGCGGCGATGCATGTGGCCGCCACCGACGGCGGGTGGGAGCTTGAAAACAGAAAGGGCCTGGCGGTGCAGATCATGTATTCCCGCAGAAGCGCGGAGGACGCGACATATCCCCCGAGCGCGGCGATGGCCTTGGACAAGGTGCCGATCTGGATCGCCACCTTGCCGTGCAGGCGGAAATGGTCTACCGTGCCCCGGCCGTTTCTGCCCATCACACCGCTGGCGTGCGCGTCATCAACCATGACGACGGCCCCATAGCGGTCCGCCAAATCGACGATCTCCGGCAGCGGCGCCAGGTCGCCGTCCATGCTGAAGACCCCGTCCGTGACGATCATTTTGCGCCGCGCTTTCCGCGCCTGCGGCGATTCCAGAATTTTTCTCAGAGCCGCCATGTCCTTGTGGGGATAAATTTTTCTCTCCGATTTGGCCAGCCGCGCGCCGTCGATGATGGACGCATGGTTGAGGGCGTCGGATACCAAAAGATCGGTTTCTTCCGACATCAAACACTGGCAAACCGCCACATTGGTGGCGAAACCGGATTGAAGCACGAGGGCCGATTCGGTCCCTTTGAACTCCGCCAGCCGTTGCTCCAACTTGGCATGCAGGGTCATGGTGCCGATAATCGTGCGCACCGCCGCGCTGCCTACCCCGTAGGTTTGGGTCGCGCCGATGGCCGCCGCTTTTAGCGCCGGATGGTTGGCCAGCGCCAAATAATTGTTGGAGGTCAAATTGACCACCCGCTTTCCATCAACGAGAGAAACGGGTTCCTGCGCGGACTCAAGCAGCCTCAACCGGATATAGCGGTTCTGGTCCTTTAAGTCCTGGATGTCCCGTTCCAAAAACTTCAGGGAGGGATGGCCGGGGCAAACTTCCAGCTTTTCCATGCGCGCTGTCCTTGCCGGGGAGCGCTACGGCGCCAAAAGCACCTTGCCGCAGCGCCTCTCGGGGTCCATCATGACCTCGAAGCCCCGCTCAAAATCCTTCATAGGGAAAGTGTGGGTGACGATGACCTCAAATGGGATGGCGCCGCCGCGAATTAGTTTCATCATCTGCTTCCATGTTCCGAAAACTTCGCGCCCCACGATGCCTGAGATGCGCACCCCTTTAAAAATCACATGCCGGGCCCAATCCACCTCTAATTTTCGGGGCGGAATGCCGAAGGCGCTTAGCCGGCCGCCGCTCCTCAAGGACTCAAAGCCCAGCGCGATCGCCTGGGGACTGCCGGAAAGCTCCAAAACAACGTCCACCCCGCCGGCGTATTTGGCCTTTTTCCTGATTTTGGAGAGAAGCCGGCTCTCCTGCGGCGAGAGCACGGCGTCGGCGCCGGCCTTCTCCGCGAGTTTCCTGCGGTAAGGGGACGACTCGACGGCGATGACCGGCGCGGCGCCCGAGGCCTTCGCCACCGCGATGGCAAACAGGCCCTGCGGGCCGCAGCCCAGGACCAAAACCGATCGCCCCGCGACCTCCTCCGCCAAAACCGTATAGACGGCGTTTCCCAAAGGCTCCAACAGAGACCCATAGGGCTTTAGCGCCGCGTCGGCGAATTTCCACGCGCAGCGAGCCGGAATCCGGGCATACTCGCTAAATCCCCCCGGAGAGTCCAGGCCGATGATTTTCAAATCTTGGCATACCTGCTTCTGGTTTTGAAGGCATTGCCGGCACTTTCCGCAGTAGATATGCGACTCCACCGACACGAAATCCCCGAGCTTGAAATCTCCCGCCGATTTTCCCGCCCCCACCACCGTGCCGCACAGTTCATGGCCGAAAACCATAGGCAGCTTTAAGCGTTGCGGCGCCCAACTCGTCCATTGGTAAATAGGCAAATCGCTGCCGCAGATCGAGGCCCGGTGCACCCGGAGGAGCAAATCTCCCGGACCGATGGACGGCGTCCGGCAATCCACCCAAGCCGCCCCGAAGCCCGCGCGCGTCTTTGAAATCGCCTTCATTAGTCCGAAAGCATCCCCTTGAGCACGAACAGGGCGTTTTCCTTGCGCTCCCTGATCCGTCTGTAAAAGTACGGCAGCCAATGCGTTCCGTAAGGGACGTATATCCGCACTTGGTGCCCTTCCCGCGCGAGTTCCCGCCAGCGGCGGCGGCGCAGGCCGTAGAGCATCTGAAATTCGAACTGGCCGCGGGCGGTTTTCCGCTCCGCCGCGCAGTGGATCACATGCGCGATGCGCCGGTCGTCGTGGGTGGCGAAGGCCGGTTCGCGGCCGCCGTCTAACAGCGCGGCGGCCAAAGCGTCATAGTTTTCATCGACTTCCCGGCGCTGGTCGAAGGCCAGCCCGGGGGGCTCTTTATAGGCCCCCTTGCAAAGCCGGACACGCGACCCCAACCGGTTTAAATCTTCCACGTCCTTTTGACTTCTGCGCAGGCAGGATTGGATGACGGGCCCCACTTGAAATCCGGCCTTGGAGGCGGCCGCAACGATGTCCAAAGTCCGCTGCGTATAGGCCGAGCTTTCCATGTCCACCCGCACGAAGTTTTTGGTTTTTTTAGCCTCTTCCAGGATGAGAAAGAGGTTGTCCAGGCACAATTGCTGGTCCAAACTGAGTCCCAATTGGGTCAGCTTCACGGAAATATTGGCGTCGATCTCTTTTTCCCCGATTTTTCGGATGGATCTTAAATATTCCGCGACCGTTCCCTGGGTCTGCTCCGGGTCGCGCGACTCTTCTCACAGAAAATTCAACGTGGCTTTAAGCCCCTCGCCGTTCAACCGGCGCGCGGCCTCGATGGCCGAGAAGGTGTCTTCGCCCGCGACGAAGCGGCGAGCCAAAAAGCTCAATACTCCCATGTCGGAAATTTAACATTTTAAGCCGGATATGTCTATTTGCCGAGTGGTGTGCCAAAGGTCCTATTATCGCATGGGTCCAAAGACGGGCCGCCTCGGACCTTTGGTCCCATGACGGACTCGCTCTCGGAGGGTACGCTGAAGTAGGACTTAAGCCGGATGAGACGGGAGGTGTAATTTATGAATCGCAGAATGAAATATTTAAAGACGAGTTGGACTTTGGCGATTGTTTTGAGCGCGTCCTTTTTGACGGCGCCGCTCTCCGCCGCCAAACTCGGCGGCCCCGCCAAGATGGCCGTCTCCACGCGGATTCAAGCTCCCGTCATTCGCTCCTCCGGCCTGCTCAACTTCAAGAAAAGCGAAACTCTGCGCGCCGTCCGCCAGATCGGGACGCTTTTCCAGGAAGTTAGAAAGTCTGCCTCCGATAATTTCCAGGTTTTGGGTCAAGAAATCGGCAAGATCTACGAAGGCCCCCAACTGGCCTTCGCAGGGGCCGCATCTTCCTTTGACGCGGCGGCCGGCGGCAGTTACGGCGTAAAATCTTATGAAGATTCGATTTCCCGGATGGGAAGCCATAAGGAAGAAGATTCTTTCAATCGTTCCGGCAGCCCAGCCTATTATCCCGGAATCGGCTACGTCCCGAAACCGGAATATCCCAGCGAGCACGAAATGGCTTACCGCAGGGACGTCAAGGATTCCGCCTATAAACTCGAGGATATGTTCAAATCCAGCATGAGGTTTGAGGCAACGCCGATGGTCAAGCGCCAGGACCTCATCGATCAAATCGCCGCCCGCCAGGAAGCGTTGAAAAAGACCGGAGAGATAGCGTCCGGAGACCGATCGGATGAGTTTTTATGGAATGTGAGAGCGTCGATAGCGGTGATGCCGGAAAACGTTTCCACCTCCGACGTGGCCGCCTTCCAGAAACAAATCCAGCGGCAAATCGCGCGAGCGACCACTTTTGAGGAACTCCAAAACAGCGGCCTGACTTGGACAGCTTGGGCTCAGAAGCAATGGGACCGAATGTGGCGGGCTATTTAACCGGTCTTTTCAATTTCAAAATCTTTGGGCAACGGGGCGCAGAATTTCACCGTTTTGCCGCTTTGGGGATGCGCAAACTCGATTTTCCATGCGTGCAGCAGCAACCTCTGCGACTTCGCCGGCTCGGGGAACTCTCCCAAGGAATATTCCCTATCACCGACCACGGGATGCCCAATGGATGTCAGGTGGACGCGTATTTGATTGGTCCTTCCGGTTTGCGGATAAATTTCCATAGCGGTCGTAGGACCGCCGCGTTTTAGCACTTTGTATTCTGTAATCGCTTGGCGCCCCATGGCGATCACGCGCAGAAGCCGCCCGTGCGCCTCTCTGCCGATGGGCGCGTCGATGACGCCGGAGTCCCGCTTCACCTCCCCCCAAACGACGGCGCGGTAAATCTTCTGGATTTTCCTGCTTTCAAATTGCGCTTTGAGGCTTGCTTGAGCCTTCCTGGAGAGACTCACCACCATCACTCCGCTGGTTTCTTTATCCAGACGGTGCGCCAAGCCCAGGCGCTCCACGGCCGCCAAAGCGGGCCGCCACTTCAGCAGCAGCCCGGCCAGATTGGGCTCCGGTTCCATCAGAGCGGCCCGCGGCGAACGCAGCCAGCTTTCCCCCAACGGGTGGACGATGAGCCCGGCCGGCTTGTTCAACACCAGGATTTGACCGTCCTCATGCAGGATCCATCGCCTCAAATCCTCATCGCTCCATGAAAATTCGGGCCAACGGATCGTGATTTTCATATCCTGTGCGATATGAAAATCCGCCGGCTGACTTTGTCCGAGGACTTCAACGTTGCCGTTTTCTATCATTTTTTTCCAAAAATTGCGGCTGTAGCCCTCGAATCGCCCCGCCAAGTAAGCATCCAAGCGCTCGCCGGATTCCGCCGCGATGATTTCCTGCGCCTTACGAGTTTTTGGAGAAGGCATATTGTGCCCGCAATATCAGCGCGACGGCCGCCAGCGCCGCCGCCGCCCACTGCGAAGGCGAAAGCCTCCAGAAAAATCCGCCTCGATCATCGGCGCGGAAAAACTCGACGGTGAAACGCAGCGCGGCGTACAACAGCGTATAAGCCAAGATAACGCCGCCATCAGCCGAAGCCGGGACCGCATATTTTCTTTTCACCAGGCGGTGCAGCACGGCGAAAACCGCCAAATTCCCGAACGCTTCATAGAGCTGCGTCGGATGGAGCGGGACA
>MGUX01000060.1:2883-10789 GCA_001800185.1 Elusimicrobia bacterium RIFCSPLOWO2_12_FULL_59_9 | reverse complement strand
TCGAAAACGCGGGAGTTTTCGTCTCCGTCGCTGCCGGAAACAGCGGTCCCCAAAGACAGACCGTCGGTTCTCCGGCCGCCAACCCGGCCGTCATGGCGGTTGCGAGCCTGACCAAGGGAGAAAAAGACCATCTCGGAGAGATGTCGGGTTTCAGCAGCCAGGGAGACGTATGGGACCCGGTCCGGGGTAAATTCGTCTCCAAACCGGACATCACCGCGGTCGGCGGCACTATCCGAGGCGTGCGCTCTTGGCTCAAGGAGTGCTTCTTCTACTTGAAAGGAGAATTTGAGGGGGTTTTGGCCGCCGGCGGATCAAGCCGCGTGAAAGACTTGTGCGACATCGTGGTCAAGGGGGCGCGCTACGTTTGGATGTCCGGAACATCTATGGCTTCTCCGATGATCGCCGGGATAGGCGGCGCCATTTATCAGACCGTCATTTATACGCTGCTTTGGGCTCGCGGCAAAGATTATGATGAGGCCAGTAAGTTCTTCTCTGAAAACGCCCACCAGTCGATAAAATACATTTTGATGGCGACGGCCATAAGTTTGGGGCTTCCGCATCAGGGGATGGGCGCCGGCCAGGCGCACGCCTATCATGCGGCGCAATTGGCCACGAAAATCTTCAGCGAGCCTAAAGGCTATCAGGCGATACGCCGCTACCGTGATATGGAGGCGCTTTCCAATGCGCCTTTTGACCGCGCGCGGGCAAAAGCCGTGGAAAAGGTTTTGGAGCAAGTCCGCTCTCATCCTTCCTGGGAGAAGACGCCGCCGTCGCTCAAAGCCATTATTCTCGATGCCGCGCCGAAAATCATGAGCTTTTCAGAAGGAGCATTCGGCAGGCCCGTTCTCGATAACGAGGAGTATGGCTGGCTTTTGGCCAAGACCGGCGTTCTGGAGTTGACGCCGGAAAGAGCCAGGGAGCTGGAACAGGTTTGGAGGGGGACTTTTGGGGCGGAGGTCAAGAAGGTTCTGCCCGCATTTATTGAAACGGTTCTCGATCAAAACGAGTCCTGGCTTAACCGCGCCGCCGCGGCCTTCGCTTTGGGCGAGTTCCGGACCGCAGCGGCCGTCCCCGCTTTGACGGAGGCCGGCGCCGCCCAAGACGAGCGTTTGCGGCAGCACGCGCTTCAGGCTTTATGGAAAATTGAGTCCCCGGAATCCACCGACGCGCTCCAGAAGATCTTTAAGGAATCTTCCGGGCAGGCGCGGCTTTACGCCGCGGCGGGATTGGCGCGGCGCGGCCACACGGAGGAGTCCCTGCCGGTTCTGCTGGAGTTTCTAAAGGAATACAGCCCCTCGAAATCCAAATTCACCCGGTGGAGCGTGCTGTGGGCTCTGCGCGAGACCGTGGATGAGAAAATTTCTTGGGGAGATCCAATCACCCTTTTTCTGGCTTCCATCGTTTCCGATCCGATGGAAAGGGTCAATATCCGCGAGCTGGCGCTCGATGCCCTGCGCGAGAAGGGCTTGGCGGATGCCGATTCTTTGCCCGACGAAGCGTTCGTGCACGCCGTTCAGGCCGCCAGCGACGATCCGGTCGGCCGGCGGATCGCGGCGCAGGTTATCCGGTTTTACGTGCAGTTGGTCCGGCTGCGTCCCCAGGCGGTGATCCCGCGGCTACGGAGTTCCGCTAGCATCCGCAAGGCGATGCTGGCTTTCGTGGAAAAATACAAGGAATTGGGAAAATATCCCAATGATGAACTTGGTCTCTTGGCGCAGATTTTCGCCAATATCCAAAAAGTGCCTCTCCGGCTTTCGCCCGATCCAGCCGGCATCGCCGGCGCCGACTCTGAAATCAGCGGCTTGCATCTCATCGTGGAGGCGCCTCCAGGCAAGAAATCCATTCTCTCCGATGCCATATTGTTGTACGGTCCCGACAAGACCGCCGCATCCGAGGGACAGGCCGCATGGGCCATGGAGAGGGTTGATTTTCCACTTAAAGAGGTGCGCAAACTGGGCGGCGCGGTGCGCGCCGTTCTACCCGGTTATATTACGCTTTCGATTCCCGAAAACAAAATGACGGCCTTAAATGAGGTCTTGGAAAAAAGCGGCTTTTTGGCGCGAGTCCCCGGGCTGGTGTTTCCGATTCAAGATGAAACCGAGGTTGTGGAGCCTCCTGCCGGTGCGGTCCTCATCCGCTTGGGGTCCAAAAAGGACCCGACCGGGTCCGGTAATTCTTCGGTTTGGAACGAGGAGGTTTTGGGGAAAAAAGGGGGGACGGAGGCGGTCGCCTTGGAAAGGCTGGCTTGGGCGCTTCAAAAACTGGATGGAGTCAACGCCGACAGGCGAAAAAATCATTTACCCGAATTGGCGGCGACCGTGAGTTTGGATTTCGGTTCCGCCGCGCCGTTTGGCTCCGAGAGCCCGTTGCTGGAGTTTTTGCAGCACCAGCGCATGTCCAGCCGGATGATTCTGGCTCTGCCGGCTCCCTATTTGGAGGCGTTTTTCAGCCGTTTCAACGTGGAGGAGATCAAAAAATATCCGGGGCTTCTGATATGGCTTGAAAATATTTTCGCCGCCGACGACGCCAAAGATCCCGAATCCCTGCTCGAAAACCTGAAGGCGATGCTGCAAAATAAGCCGGCGGTCATTCAGGAAAGCTTGAGGCTTTATCTGCGCCTTCTGTCGCTGGAGAATCAGCGCTCCGATCAAAAATGGGCGAATTTCAAGGCGAAGCGGCAGTTGAGCTGGATTTCCGGCTGGGTGCAGCGGGCCAACCGCCGCGGGCTAATTCCTTCCTTCGCCGCGGCCTTGTTAAGCTCATCGGAGAGCGCCGCCGGCCGCGACGCCGGTCAACAGCAGATTCAAATCCGGCAAAAAAATCTGGACACATGGCGGCTGGCTTTGGATGAGCGACAGATTCTCAGCGTCGGGCCTCTGTTGCCGGACCATTCCAGGCTCGCGCCGTTCGCATTTAATTTGGGCCGCGGCAGCCGGTTTGCGCCCTCCGCCGGTCTGGAGGGCATTCTCTACGCCTTGACGCAGTTGGACCGCGACATCCGGCGTCTCAATCAAGAGGCCGATGAATTGGAGAGTCGGCACGAAGGCCTTGAGGCCGCGCGAAAGAGAGCAGAGTCAGAGGATATCGACCGCGCCCTGTCCAGCCAAATGCCGCAGCTCTTCGCCTACATGATCGAGGAATTGCTCCAGCCTTTGAGCTCTTTTTCGTCATGGGCGGGTCTTATCCGGTCCGAACTTATATTCCTTCTGGACATTAAAAAGAATCCCCACGACCTCCGGCGGCAACTTACGGCTTTTCTGGAAAAGAAGGTTCCTGAGTTGCAGCAAAGCCACATGAAGAACAATCTATCCGCTTGGGCGCGAGAAATGCAGGTCTATGAACTGCCCAAGACCGCGAAGCCGCTGGGCGCTTGGTCGCCGGAGGAAATAGCGGTATTGGCGGACCAACAGGACGTCAATACTTTTTCCATCGGTTCGGCAATGCTCAGGGATGTCAGCGCTCCTTTTGCGCCCATTGATTTTGGCTTGGTCAATCCGGCGCTGGGCGCTTCGCAGGATTTGGCGGCATTCACCCGCAGGGTCCGCCAAGCTTCCGCCAGGGTGGAAAAACCTCTGCGCGTGATCATGGATTTGCCTTTGCATCACGTCTCTTTGGACTCCGCTTTCCTGACTGAAAGCATCGGCATGATCATCCACCGGAAGGCCACCGCGGAGGAATTGCGCCGGCCTCCGGAAGGGTGGGCCCCCATCCTGCATCCCGAACAGGGGCCGCTGTTGGTCCGGCTGAGCGCCGTGAGAGAAGGGGAGCGGCTTCGCCATCATTCCAACGCGGCGCAACTGGATTATTCCAGCCTTCAGACGCGGCGGTGGGCTCTGGAAACCGTGCGGCATTGGATTTCCAAATTCGGCATCGATGGGTTCCGCATAGAAAATCCGGAGCTTCTGCTCAACGGCGAATTCGCCAAAAACCACGGAGTTCAAATGCCGGCCCGGGAGTTTTGGGAGGAATTGATATCCGAGCTTAAAATGGAATATCCCGGGATCGCCTTTATAGCCCAGGGCAATGTTCACCGCGGGTCGCTGGCGGCCGCCGGTTTCGACGCCGTCATCAATCAGGGCGACATCGCGCAAGAGGACTCCGGCGGGCTTCCCTATTATTCTCAAATCGGATGGCAAACCCGTTTGGAAAGCGGCAAAGCCGGCGAGGCGGGCCGGGCCATCGATTGGCAGGTCTTTCAGCATTGGCAAAAAGGAGGCATCGGGGAAGTTTTGGCCCTTCCGGCGCCGGTCGCGGGGATCCATTGGATGGCGCGGTTGTTTCCGGCCGCGCATTGGTTGACTCCGGCCGGCGACGCCGCGCGCGTTGAGAAGGTTGAGGAAATATTCAAGCCCGTCGATGGCAGAAAAGGCGATGCCGTTGGAAAGAGACTTAAGAGGCGCTTATTGAATAATTTTTCGCAGCCGGAGCGAATTCAAGGCCAGGGGGATGAAGCCTGGGCGGGGTATCTTCTCTGGCCAAAAAATGAAGCCATCATGCAAGATGTGGCTCTCGCCGTACTGACCAATCCCTCCGACCAACCGGCCACTGTGCGCTTTCGGCTTCCCGGAGAAAAAACGGATTTCGAGATGGAATTGGCTCCAGGCGAAACCCGAGTCCACGCGCTTAAGCGCACGCTCTCGCCTCTGTCCCACAAGGTGAAATGGCTTCAGTCCAAGCTTAATCAACTCAAGGGCATGGACAATTACACCAAGATCAAATGGGCGCTGGCCGCGGTGACCATGCTGAGTTCATGGATTTTCCTTCCGCCCATCGTCGCCGCGCATTATCAGCCCGTCACCGGCCCTCTCAATTTTGCCGCCAATGTGATATTTTTATCTTTTCCCGCCAAGCAGCTTTGGACCAATCACCAAAATATAAAGAGCGGCAACGCGCACTTGCTGGCCGGCATGGATTGGTTTTATGTCGCGCTGCCCTTGCTGGCCAACGCCTTTTTGTTGCCCACTTTGCTTTTGGTGGCGAAGACCAATCCGTGGTTCTGGATCAACACCTTGGCCTGCACCATCGGCGGGATCACCTTGCAGGCGGCGATTTTCTGGCAGATGTATAAAGCGGGCGCCTTGAAAAAGTCCTTGATGGCCGGCGTGTTGGGTTTCGTGGGGTGGTCGACGGTGTTGTTTTATGCCACGCATTTTCTCACTTAAAATGGAAAAAACGAGAAAAATAGCCGCCTCGATAATCGCCGCCGCCATCATATTGATTTCCCCAGGCTTGGCCCCCTATCAGGTCCTCGCGCATGGGGCCTCGCTGCGCCGCGCCGGCAAAAATTCATCCCGGACCTCGAAATCTTTTTCTTATTCCCTTTACCGGCGGGGGACCCGCCCGAAGGGCGCGATCCAGACGCGATTTCTGAATACTGCGCTGCCGGCGACGATTGCCGCCGATCCCGGCGCCTACGTCTCAGTTTCACAGGTTGCGGCGCTCGGCGGCGGAGGCGCCGAGAAAAAGCGGGGGCCGGCCGCCTTGGGCCGCATCTTTGAAAATTTACCGGCATTTTATAAGAAGCTCAAGAAAGCGCCGAAGAGGGCTCTTGATGAAATTTACGAAAATGGCGCCGCGTTGGAAGCGGACGGCGCAACATCCGCGTGGGGCGCTTCGCCGCGGCACGCGCAGAACAAAGCTGCCGCTCTGACCGTCACCGGCGGCAAGCCGGAGGCGGACGCACGCAACAGGCCGCCGAACCTTTCCGCCGCCCTTATTGAGGATCTTCCGACGCCGGGTTGGGCCTACCGCTTGAAACGGGCGGCGGCATCGCTTATCCTTAAGAGATTTCCCTCCGCTCCGCTGAGCATACCGCGCCTATCGCCTTCCGATTACGAGGCTTTCATCCGGTATTACGAGCGCCGGACGCCGGATCTTATTCAATTTGACTTTGACAAGACGGTGGTCGATGACGTTGAGCGTTCCCCGCGGCGCCTGCTCGCAGCGGTGGAGGCGCTCTTGGCCCAAAATATTCCCGTGGCCGTCATCACCGCCAGGCCCTTTGATTCCGAGAGGGGAATGAAGCGGTTGTTTATCGATCGTCTGGAGCGCAAAACCGGCCTCATCCTCGCCACTCGCAGCGGCTCGCGCCTGGATTGGTTCGATTCCGAGGAAAAAATTCACACGCTTGAAAGCCCGCTGCGCTCGGAGGCGGAGCAGCGAGAAATTAGGCGCGTCCTCATGCGTTCGGCCCGGTCTTTGGGGCTTTCACCGGACGTGGATTTTGACGTTGAAGTCGACAACCGCGCGGACCTGCTGTTGAGGTTTAAACCGGGGCGCAACGGAATCGAGGCGTTGACCGGCAGCGTGGCGCTTGCCCTGAAGTCCGGCCGCCTCCCCGACATCGCCACCTTTAAGGACGATGAATTAACCATCAGCCGGTATTCGAAGGCGGATTCCGTCCGGCAGGTCGTCGCCGTGTTGGCCCAGCAGGGACGGACCGTGCATCCGCAAAAAATTCTGACGTTTGCCGACGCTATGGGGTCTTTCGGAGCGGATACTTATATGGCGCGCTCCTTTCCGGGCAGCATCGCTTTCAGCGCGGGCGAAGATTTGGACGCCGGCTTGGACAATGCCTTTCCGTTTCCGGAGGCCAAAGTCGCTTACACGGTAAATTTCTTGCGCCGCGTAGCTTCCGCGGCCCGCAGGCCGGCTTCGATGAGCGCGAAGGCGAATCCGGCTCCCGCCGTCAAGAAATTCGCCTGGAGCGGCATTATGGCCGGCGGGTTGCTTCTCCCGACCTCGTTGAGCGGGGAACTCGCCCCGCGCGCCTTGAGCGGTTTTGACCTCAGCTTCTTGGGATCTTATGCGCCGTGGCTGCTCTCGGTCGCGGCGACGGCCTGGTTTGTGCATGGATGGATCAAAGCCCCGAACACCAGGACCCGGCCTCCCCTTTCCCATGCTGAGAGACATTTGAATCTTGATCCAAAGTTTGAAAAGCATGTGGGGCGAGCGTCCCAGTGGATGCAGGGGGGATTGCAGCGTTTTGAGGGAGTGATCCGGTATTTCACCCGGGTTATCCCGGAACGAAGCAGAAACATCAAATGGTGGGTGCTGCAGGTTGGCCGGATGATGATGGCGGCGGGCTTAAGCGTCTACCTAGCCGGGCTGCCCGAATACACGGGCCATTTAACGGCCGGTTTCCTGAGCCCTCTGGCCGCCTTCGGGATATACGAGATGGTTTTTGAGCTCAGCAACGGCTTGGGCGAGTTTTTCGCCGGCCCCCGGTCGGACAAGGCCAGGGCCGTGCAGATGATGAAGGGGTCTTTGGGAAAATTGGCCGTAGTAATCGCTTTGATCCCGGGAATGTGGCTTCTCGGCATGCCTTTGAACGTGACGCTGCTTTTCGTCGTGGCCGGTCTTTCCGGTTTTTTTGAGGGCGTGTACTACAGCATTGAGGACCTTGCCGACAAACGCGTGGTCGGGACCACGGAGACCGTTTACAATAAGACCGAAGGCATCGACTCCGTCTTGACCAACACGGTGGGGTTTGTGACCGGCTTCTATTTTGCGGATTATTTCATCGGCCTCATGGACGCGTGGCGGGGCGCCGGGGCCGGCTGGGCTTTCTCGCCGCTGCCTTACGTATTGGCGCTGATGCTGACCATGTCCTTGTATTCCTTCGCCTTTTCAAAAAGATACCGCCATGCCATCGGCCATCCTGTGGCCAAGGCGATTTCGTGGGTTCAGCAACTGCCGGCATGGACGCGCCGGCAATATGATCAGTTAAGGCAAACCACTCCCGCCATCCTGCAGGGATTTAAATTGATTCGCAATAATCCTTTCCTGACCCTTTTCAACATCCTCAATTTCTATCTGGTTCTTGAGCCCGCGGTTCTGCTGACTTTGCTGCAGTACGCGACCGCGTATCTGCCGGGCCAATGGCCTAAGATCATCGCGACGACCT
>MGUX01000060.1:0-2859 GCA_001800185.1 Elusimicrobia bacterium RIFCSPLOWO2_12_FULL_59_9 | reverse complement strand
CGATGATGATCGTTTTTAATCCCAGCAAGAATCAAAATACCCATCATTGGTGGAAAAATGTGGGTACGGTGGCGTATGTGGCGTCCGGTTTGGGCTTTCTCTTTTTCTGGGGCGCGTTGCCCATCTACGGAGGCTCTCCGTTGGGCGCCCTCAATTGGGCCTTGGGAAGCCTGATGGCTTTTGCCCTGCTGCGCGGGCCGCTTCATTTCATCGGGCTTTCATTGAAGCGAAAGGCGATGTATGAGCCGGACAATAATATGAAACCTCATATGGCCTCCATGGAGGGGGTCATTACGCTTTATGAGAAGATTTTGTACGCCGTCGGAACGGTGCTATTCTTCACTTTTCTGGCCGGGCGCGAGCCCTTGGCGAACATGACCTTGATGGCGGTGGTGCTCACGGCTTTTGGCGGATTTCAGATTTTTGCCGCGCACCGGTTGGTGTTTAGCGGAAAAAGCAACGGTTGGCTAAAAAGCTGGAAACTGTGGAAAAGAAATTGATTTGCTAGCGAAAAATCAGGCAAGTTTTTTTGCAGGTCTTAGGGCCTATGAGTCGATAGGCCCTTTTTCTTTGCCATGCTGGGACCAATGGCCCATGCGGGGGCCGGATAATCGGGTTAGAATGAGATTGAATGGAGAGAGGGCCGGCAAACTTCAATTTAGGAAAGCCACTATGACGAAAAAAATAATTTCCATCGTCTTAACCATGAGCCTGCTGTGGGGGGCGCTGCCTTTTCAGGCCGCCGAAGTTTGGGCGGCGGGACCGCTGGTCCGCTCGCGGGCGGCGCGAAAGGCGAAAACTTTCCGGATGGCGACCGTTCAGCCGGGTCGCTCCGCGGGGATGAATCGTCAGCTTCCCAAGGATTTCAAAGTTCCCAGAGTCGATGGCCGGACGGAGCCTTCTATCGCCGGACGCGTCCTTTCGACGGAGGAAATCACGAAGGCGTTGGCGGGCTCTCCCGTCGAGGCTTTAAGCGTCGCCGGCAAGTTGTCTTTGGAATCCGATTCGCATGCATCGCCGCAGAAGGGGTTGAACGATCGTTTGGAGGAGATGTATCAAAACGCGTCCTCCCAAGACGCCGGCGAAGGCGTCGTGGCGGCCGGTTCAATTGAGCAAAACGCCGGCGACGAAAACGCCCGCCCGGCGGACTCGGACTCGAAGGCTTCCGGTGGGCAAGCTGGGGGCGCCGCTGAGGACAAACTCCCCACGGCTCAGCCTCCACAGGCGCCTCCTCCGCCCAAACCGCCCGTGGCGGAAAATTCCGGTCCCAGCGAAGAACCGGCCAAAAATGCCAGGATCATTTTCATCCCCGATGTTTTCAACGGCCAGCCCGCCGCTCCCGAAATCGCTCAGGCCATCGACCGGTCTTTGGAACTAGGCTACGGCGTTGTTTTTTACACCGCTGAGGGCCCGGATTACGTAAACCGCGTTCTCTTAAACCATTTGAAATACCGGCAAAACAACCGGATGCTCATCGTGGCCTACAACGGCGCCATGATCTATGCGCAGGGCAAAGGCCAAAGCGAGAGCAGCGCTCCTCAAACGGCTGAATCCGATAAAACCAAATCCATCATTCCGGACCAAGACGGTTTCTCGGACAATCACAAGCAGATGCTCCAGGGACTGGCCGAAAGCGTCACCGGCTCTCTGGTGGAAAGCGGCAAACTGGCTCAGGGAGACGTTCAATGGAGCTTTGACGGCGAGTACATTTTCAGGATTCAATTCAAGCCTGGACTCAAGAAAACTCAAAAAACGGCCTGGGTGGGGCAGTTCAACCGCTCCATCGACCGCGCCGGCAAAAGAGACCCTCTGCGCATGCTTCGATTTTACCGGCTGACGCCCGATGACCCGGCTTCCGATGAAAAGCTTTCCTACAGCGTCAATAAGTACAGCCTCCAAAGAAATGTCACCCGGCTTTTGGGAGCGGTCGACAAGCAATTTGTGGAGCGATTTGCGGGCAAAGAAGACGTCAAGAACCAGCCGAAGAACATGATGGTGATCCAGTATCCCAAAAGGTTTCCTCAATTGGTCGCTGAAATGATCGGGAAATTGCCCGACTATAAGGAAAACGGGGAGGGGCCTTACCAGGAAATCGTCGGCGACGGCCAGTCGCTGCTGGAGGCGTTGCGCGGCTTCCTGGGGGACCAATGGCTTAAACCCATCAAGATCAATTTCAGCAAGCTTCGCTCCTATGTTGATTATTGGCTGCCGATGCAGGAGGCCGGAAGGAGCCGCTTCATCATCCAGGGCAATTCGGAGATTAGAGAGGGGAAGCATTATTTGTATCTGGGCATCATCACCCGGGCTGTGATCATCGATATTTTAAGGAATCTCCGCGTTGGAAAAATCCGGTTTTTGAACGTGCATGCCGGCATCCGGCTGCTGGAGGAAGTTTGGAACAACCCTCTGCAGCCCGGCCGGCAGGTCAATTTGAGTCCCGTTTTTGTTTATCTGCGCAAGAATCCGCAGTGGCGCAAGACGAGCCAGGAAATGTTGGAAAGGGCCAAGGCGGTCGTTTATAACTTATATCAGCAGCACTGGTTCCCCAAAACGCCCGAGGAACTCGCCCAAAACGCCATCCGCGGCTTCACCAATATCGCGGGAGATTCCAAGTTCAAACTGGTCGGCAACATCGCCGACCCTCGCATCAAGCGCAAGTATCAAGTGAATATCGAACCGGACGCCGTGCTGTCGTTTAAGGAAAACGGGCAAACCGATAAAGTGCTGGCCTTGCTCTTCCGGTATGGCAACGCTCCCTTTGATTGGCGGGGTAGAATTCTGGCCAAACTCCTGAGCCTGACGCTCCGGCAGAAGCAGAACTACAGCCTCCGTCCCTCGGTGAAAACGGGCGCCGAATTC
>MGUX01000059.1 GCA_001800185.1 Elusimicrobia bacterium RIFCSPLOWO2_12_FULL_59_9 | reverse complement strand
CGCCAGTCCCAGAAGTTGCTCTGGTCCTGCATCTATGCTTCCGATCTGCCATGGGCAAGATGATTGATTCTTCCATTACTTATGCAAAGGTCAATAGCCGTGATTCAGGATAAGTGAAGGCAGTGTTTCACCCAGGGCTTTATCTCCTCCAGGTATAGATAGAGGAAAAGGTGGAGCGCCGTCCAGGCGAGCAGGGCGGCGATTCTTTTTGTGCCATGGCTTTGGGGCGAGGTGAAGCCACATCTGCAGGACGGGCGTGGCCATCAAAACAAACTGGGGCGAAAGCACCACCCGGTAGGGATTGCCGATGAGCATAGCCACATATATGGAGCATAATGCCAGAATGGGCAGCCACAGCGCGTTGCGGGTGTTGGACCGGCAGGTGGATTTGATGCCTGCCGCCATGAAGAGCAGCATCCAGCAGAACGTGAGATTGTAGATTCCATCGGAATAGAAAGGAAACAAAACGAGGAGAATCCACCAACTCGCCAAAGACAGCCACTCCCACAATCCCAATGACCATAAAACCGAATCAGCCTGCCGTAAAGTATCGGAGCCATGCCGGTTTCTGTGGTGCCTGGGGGAAGGGGCTCCCAGGGAATGGGATTGGGTTGGCGTCTCCAGCGGTTGGCGAAAGTTTGAGCCACCACGCAAGAATTAGTGGGTCCATTGGTCGAGCCCCATACCCACTGCCTGAGCAACAGGTAATTGCGGATTATAAAGGGCGCGCACGCTAGTCCAAAAAATGTCAAGGCGATGGCGGCTGCCGCCAACGGCCTTTCCGAACCGCGCCATTGCCCCATACGATGGCGGGAAGAAGCACTATGTATTCCGAGCGCGTCAAAACCAGCAGTTCAACCAGTAGGCCGCAGACCGCCGTTTTTGGGCGCCAGGATTCAGGTCTCCAGCAAAGGTGACGTCATACGCAGAGCGCCAGAAAAAAGGTGCCTGCCGTAAAAGGGGTCAGGATATTCACGGAAAAAATAGTTCCGGCCGTAATCGACGCCCGCGATGAGACCCGCAAAGGGGCCCCAGAGATGGGAGGCAATGGCCAGAACCAACACGGTGGTGCCGCTGTTGATAAAGGCCTGGGCGATGTAAACGACCAAACGGGGAGCGCCAAACAGGGCGCAGCATCCGGCGACCAAGAACGTGAAAACAGGGGGACGGAAGGCGCGATACTGTTCTGGAAAATTAACGTTGCAGCCCGGCTCTCGGCGAAAGAGCATGCCCCCGCCTTCCAGCATGTTCACCGCGGCGGCGTGGTAATCGGTGAACTCTGCGGTGTAGCTGCGGAACGATAGGGCGATGAACGCAAGGCGGATGATCAGACTGGCTGAAAACAGGATGAGGGCGCTTTTTCTCATTTATAGACGGCTGTAGCTTTGGATGACGCAGCCGTCTCCCAAAACGGTCCCTGGTCCAATAACCGCATTCTCGCCGATGCGCACGCGGCGCCCGAGGATGCAGTTTTTCAAGCGGGCTCCACGCCCAATGGAGCTGCCTGCGAGGACCACACAATGGTCCAGAACGGCTTCGCTGCCGATGCAGCAGTCCGGCCCGACGCATACGGGACCGTTGAACTGGACCCGTTCTCCGATGCGGCAGCGGCCTCCCAGGAGACGAACAGAAGGTTCTTTGAAAAAAAACCCGTTTTGGAGAATGTCCATGTTAGCCTGCAGAAATTTTTCGCTGGTGCCGATGTCCAGCCAGTAGCCGGAATAGGTGTGCGAAAACACTCGGCGGCGCTCCTGCAAAAGTCGAGGAAACAGCGTGCGTTCCAGGGAATAAGAAATTCCGGCAGGAATATCGGACAAAAGGGAGGGTTCGAAGACGTAAAAGCCCGCGCTGATGGTTTGGGTCGTTATCTCGTCCCAGGTGGGCTTTTCCAAAAATCTGCGAACCCTATGGGAGGGGTCGGTTTCTACCAGCCCGTAGAGGGTCGGGTTTTGGACGCGCACCAAAGCCAAAGTGGCCTCCGCCCGATTATTGCCGTGTCGGCGCATCATCTCCCTTAAGTCGAAGTCGCTCAGTATGTCGCCGTTCAAAACCAAAAACGTGCTATTGAAAAAGGAGGCGGCATTTTTGACTGCCCCACCCGTGCCTAAAGGATGTTTTTCCTGAAGATAATGCAGGCGGATTCCGGACGGGCAGATTTTATCTAGGGCTTTTTTCAGAAGGCGGGGTTTGTAAAAAGTGGCCAGGATGATTTCGCGGACGCCCGCTTTCTTGAGTAATTCGATTTGATAGAGCAAAAGAGGCCGGTTGGCGATGGGCAAAATAGGTTTGGGCGTGTGGAGGGTCAAAGGCCGCAGGCGCGTGCCGAATCCTCCCGTCAGAATCAGAGCTTTCATAGACCCGATTCTAGCATGACGCCAGCTTCCGGTACAAATGGATGGTTTTTTGAGCCGTTTGACTCCAATTGTACATCCGCGCTCTTTGGGGGCCCTTCTGTTTGAAAAGTTGGTACATCGCGGCGTTTTCCATGAGGGTCTGTATGTGCTCGGAGAGTTCTTGGGAGGCGAGGGGATCCTGCAGTAGGATGGCGGAGTCGCCTACAATTTCTGGAATGCAGGCGGTGCCCGAGGTGATCACGGGCGTTGCGCAGGCCATCGCTTCTATGGGAACGAAGCCGAAGCTTTCATACAAGCTGGGATAGACGACCACCGAGGCCAGGTTGTAGATTGACGCTAAATCCGCATGCGAAGCCAAGTGGCCGGTGGCGATCACTTTTTCCCGGATTCCCCATTTCTGCATGAGGGGTTCCAGGTGCTGGCAAAAATATTTGGTTTTTTGGCCGGCCATAACCAGGGCATGATCCTGCAGCTTGTTGTTGCTCCATAATATTCTCATGGCTTCCAAAAGCGTCTCAAAGTTCCGGTGAATATGCGCTGGGCCTGCCGTCGCGATGAACTTTTTCGGCAGCTTTAATTGACGGCGCGCCGCTTCCAGACCCGCCGCATCGTCTATGGGGCGAAATATTTCGTGCCGGATTCCGGGATGAATAACCTCGACCCTTTCTTCCTCGATGTCGTAGTAGCGCAGCAATTCCCTTTTTAAGGAATGGGAAATCGTGATGATTTTCAGCGCGCGTTCGATCGCCTGCCGGTTCATCCGCGCCACGGGGTCTTGGTATCCCAGCATCTCGTCGACAAAGGGCTTTTGCGAAGGATAGCGCAGGAGTGTTTGGGCGCTTTCCGCGAGGACGTCAAAGGCTAAGCCATTGAATGTGCTGACGCATTTGGCTTTGCGGATCAGTGGCAGGCGGTGGGAGCTTGAGTGGTATATATCCACCGGAGGGAGCAGGCAGGTTTCAACGAAGGGCAGTTCCCAGCTCCATTCTAGGCGGCGCACCCATTTTTCTGGAAAGCGGCGGAAGGCCGCATGGATGTTTTTTTTATCGGGGATGTTCATGGAGCGCACTTTGTTTGCGTAATCCGTGAAGAAAAAACCGAAGATAAAATACTCGTTTTCAGAATCCAATTCCGCCAGGTTCCGGATGAGGTATTCGGTGCAATAGGCGATGGCCCCCTTGCCCGAAGCGCTGGCCGAAGTTTCTATGGCAATGCGCATATCAGTTCATTTGCCGGATTTGCCACAGGCAGGTTTTCTTGATTCCCTGCTCCAGGGAGATGCGGGGGAACCATCCCAAAACGCGGCGAATTTTAGCGGTGTCGGCCAATAGTTCTGGAGCGGCTGTTTCTGGGTCCAGATGTCGGGCGCGCGCTTTTTCTTTGAGTGTCCGAATGGGAATTTGTTTTCCGAGGATGCCGAGGATTTTGCGCGCCAGGTCTCCGATCGAGAGTGCCTCTCCGGAGGCGATGTGAAAAATCTGCCCGACGGCGGCCGGATGCGTGGCCGCAGACAATAAACCATCCACGGCGTCCTCAACATAAGTGAAGTCCTTGACAGGGTGCAAATTTCCCAGGCACACGGCGCGGGCTCTAAGGGCTTGAAGCAGGATGGAAGGGATAACGGCCTCCGCTGTTTGGCGCGGGCCGTAGATGTTGAAAGGGCGCAGGATGGTGACGGGAAGTCCGTAGCTGCGATGATAGCTCATCGTCGCCGCTTCTGCGGCGATTTTGCTGGCAGCGTAGGGAGTGTCCGGCTGAACGGGGCAGTCCTCGCGGATGGGAAATGAGGCAGGGGAGCCATAGACCAGGCTCGTGGAAACCAAGACGAAGCGTTCCAGCGGAGCATCTTTGACCGCCAGAAGCATGTTTTGGGTCCCTTGACTGTTGACGGCAAAGCATTCCAGGGGTGAATGCAGGCAATAACCGAGGCTCCCCAAAGAGGCCAAATGGAAAACAACAGAGGTCTTTTGTGCCGCCAACCGCATCGCCTGAGGATCGCGCACATCCCCGGTTTCTATCGTCAGGCGCGTTTCATAGCGACGCTTCATGCGTGCCAGCCACGGCGAGAAGGTGCGGGGGTGGTTTTGCGTCAGCGCGCATACGCGCGCTCCATGTTTTAGAAGGGCTTCGGTGAGGTGGCTGCCGATGAAGCTGGCGGCACCCGTGACCAGAACGCGCTTGTTTTTCCAGGTCATCCGCTCAGGAACGCGCCAGGCGGCGGCTGGCCGCCTCCTCCAGGTTTTGCAGGGTGTCGATCGCCTGCCAGGTATCTTTAAAATGATACCCATACACGGTTTTTCGACGCTGGATAAGAGCGTTGATCAAGGCCGGCATATCCAGGTGGGTCCGGGCGCGCACATGGCTGACGACCTCGGCTTCGCACAGATAGATGCCCGCGCTGATGTCAAAATTCCGGCTTGGTTTTTCCTGGATGGAGGCCACGCTTTTATCCGCGCACAGTTGCACTTGGCCGAAGGGACTCTGCCAGCTCCATTTTTTCAGCGCGACCGTCATCACCGCCTGGGCTCGCAGATGCGCCTTGAGCATCTTATTGAGGTTGATGCCGGTGAGAATGTCCCCGTTGGCCAGGATGAAGCGCGAACCGCCAAGCTGCTTGGCTGCCAGGCGTATAGGCCCGGCGGTGCCCAGGGGTTCGGTTTCGATGACGTAGCGCATGCGCACGCCGTGTTTTTTTCCATTCCCAAAATAGGCCTTGATTAAATCGGATTTGTAGCCGGCGGCGACAATGATGTCTTTGACGTTTTGAGAACGCAGGTGCTCGATGAGGATTTCCACGATGGGCTTGTCACCGACGGCCAACATGGGCTTGGGCACGGAGAAAGTGAGCGGTCTTAAACGTGTTCCGAGTCCGCCGGCCAGAATCAGAGCCTTCATATTTGGTAGTCCGTGCTGGAGTATAGATGCTGGTTTCGCTTCATCCAGGTGATGGTTTTTCTCAGTCCCTGTTCGAGGGAGACCTCCGGTTTCCAACCGGTCAGGCTTTGGACTTTTTCGCTAGAGGACAGCAGTCGGTCCACTTCGCTCAAGGGGTTGCGTTTTCTTCGGTCTTCCCTCATAATTCGTATTTTTTTGCCCATAGCGCTTGCAATTTTCTCCGCAAGGTCCCCCATGGAGATTTCCCTGCCCGTTCCCAATTGCAGCGTTTGTCCGGCGGCTTTCGAACAAGCGGCGATCTTTAAAAATCCATTCACCATGTCCGAAACGAAGGTGAAGTCCCGGGTCGGACGCAGGTTGCCCAGCTTCACAACGCCGGTTTTCAAGGCCTGGACGATGATGGTTGGAATAATGGCCCGCATGGATTGCCTGGGGCCGAAGGTATTGAACGGCCGCAGGATGGTGACGGGCAGGAGGTAGCTTCGATGAAAGCTGGTGGCCATGGCGTCGGCCGCCACTTTGCTGGCGGCGTAAGGCGACTGCGGGCTTAAGGGATGCTGTTCCGTGATCGGAACCCACTGGGCGGTGCCGTAAACTTCGCTCGTCGATGTAACGATCAGGCGCGGAGTCCGGTGATTCTTGGCCGCCAAGAGAACATGGGCGGTTCCCAGGGCGTTGACATGAAACACCTCGTTGGGCCTCTCGAATGAATAGGGAATGCTGATGGAGGCCGCCAGGTGAAAAACGGCGTGGGCGCCTTCCACGGCCTTTTGAACCGCGTCGAGGTCGCGGATGTCGCCTGTGAAAAGCTCCAGACGCCGACGGTATTTTTGATGCGCCTGGGCCAGGAACTGCGGAAATTGGCGCGGGTGGTATCTGATGAATGCCCGCACATAGGCGCCTTGGCGCAGAAGCTCTTCGGTCAAGTGGCTGCCGATGAAGCCGGCCGCCCCCGTGACCAGGACTCGTTTTCCTTGCCAGTTCATACTATGAGTTTAATTTTTTGCCTTCGCCGGAGTCAACAGGAAGACTTGTCCAATGCAAGATGAGCATGAAAAGTTCGCTGTTTCTAATGCAGATGAGCATGAAATGGAACCGTTGAAGAAGTCTCGATGGG
>MGUX01000058.1 GCA_001800185.1 Elusimicrobia bacterium RIFCSPLOWO2_12_FULL_59_9 | reverse complement strand
CGGAGATCGTTCATGGTCTCCAAAAGCGCGCTCTGGGTCTTGGGCGTGGAGCGGTTGATTTCGTCGGTCAGCACGATGTTGCTGAAGATGGGTCCGGGCCTGAAGTCGAATATCCCCGTCTTGGGGTTGAAGACGCTGGTTCCCAGGATGTCGGCGGGCAAAAGGTCGTTGGTGAATTGAATTCTCTTGAAATCCGCCGCGATGGCGTGCGCGAGCGTGATTCCCAATAGCGTTTTTCCGGTGCCGGGAACGTCCTGGATGAGCAGATGGCCCTGGGCGATGAGCGTGGTCACGGTCAGGCGCACCGTTTCGGGCTTGCCGATCATGACGCGGTTGACTTCGTCCAGCAGGGATTGGACGGCTTCGGACGCCATGCATTAAGTGTAGTGGGCAAACGGGCAAAAATCAATAGTGATGAAGGGATCGAGTGGTAAAGTGGTAGAGTGGTAGAGTGGCAACAAGCGATCGCCTTGAAAAAGGGACTTTCTCGTGTTAAACTACTTTATAGGCTTTTGTTGAGGAGAGAATCATGAAGCGTTCCAGTTTGTTTTACTCTTCGGTTTTCGCCGCAGCCATGCTGGTCCAGGCCCAGGGCTTTTTGTCCGCGGGTTTGCCGGAGGATAAAAAGTCGGGCCGGCATCAGGAGCCGGACTATGAATTTTCATGGGAGATCGAGTATTTGGAGTCCCGGGGCCATACCGTCGTCGGCGCGTCCGGGATCGACTACCACCATACTTGGCTGAGCCAAACCTGGAACTGGGACCCCCCTATGGTGACGCATGAGGACCTGTTCCTGCCCTCCCGGTATTTCGGCGTTTACCCGCTCTATTACGGCTGCGAAACGATGAGTTACCGCATCCGCATTACTAATGAAGGGCACCGCCTCAAGCGTCTCAAGATTGAGGCCATCCAGGAGTACTTAAACGCCGAGGGCGGCATCGGCGTCCGCATGGGAGCGGATGCCCGTCGCGAATGGTTCACGGGGGATTTAAAGCGCGGCGAGACCGCGACGTTTGAAGGCTCCATCGCCCTTCCCTGCGAGGTTTTGTACTCGGGCCTGGATCAAACCCATTTAAAAATCTGGCGGGTCAAGCAGGAAAACCGGAGAGAATCGGGGGATGGCCTCAAGCTCGGCCAAGACAAGCAATCTCACGACAAGCTCCTGGAAGAGGCCGCGCAAGCCGCGATCTTTTGCCCGCCTGGAAAGAAACCCAAAGCTCCCTGAAGGCGCATTCCCCGCGCCAATCCATGCATAATAAAATGAAAGGCCGCGTGCGAAAAAGCCTGCGGGCTTCGCTGATGGACGGAGTATTCGCCTCCGGCATGATAGGGATGGTGGAAAACTACATCATTCCGTATGCGCTTGCTTTCCGGGCTCAGGCGCCGCAGATAGGGCTCCTCGCCTCGCTGCCGAATCTGGTCGCCGCTTTGGCCCAAAGCCGGGCGGAGCATGCCGAGCGCCTGGCCGGGGGTAGAAAAACGATGCTTCGCGCGGCCGTGTTCATTCAAGCCGCCGCGGTTCTCGGCATGCCCGCGCTCGCGTTTTTGCCTTCCGATATGCGCGTCACGGGACTCATGTTTTTGGCCATCCTCTATACGACCTTCGGGGGATTGTCCGCGCCCCCATGGGGGAGCCTGATGTGCGAGTATCTTCCTCTCAGCCGCCGCTCGGGCTATTTCGGATGGCGCAACCGCATCACGGGACTGGTGATCATCGCCTGCGGCTTGGCGGCCGGAGGGGTTCTCCAAATTTATGGGACGTCGGCGATCGGGGGCTTTCTCTTGATTTTTTCCCTGGCCGCCGTCTGCCGCCTGATTTCATGGCATTTTCTGGGGAAGATGCATGAGCCTCCTTTGGTCCATGGGCCGCCGCGCGGCGACGCTCCTTCCCCGGCGCCGCAGCGGCCCAACCGCAACCTAAGATCTTTTCTCGCGTATTCCGCGGCCATGAGCTGCGCCGTCAACGTGGCGGGGCCTTTTTTCCCGGTGTACATGCTTCAAGAATTGCGGCTCGGCTATATGACTTTCACCGTGCTGACCGTGGCCACCACCTTCACCACGTTCACCATGATGGACGCCTGGGGCAGGCACGCGGACCATGCCGGCAACCTGCGGGTCATCCGCGTGAGCTCCTTTTTCCTTCCCGCGATCCCGCTTCTGTGGCTGCTGTCCTCCGACCCCGCCTATCTCTTTTGCATCCAATTGGCCAGCGGCGTCGTCTGGGCGGGATACAACCTTTGCACAAGCAACTTCATCTATGACTCGGCGCCGCCCGCGCAAAGGGTCGGGGCGACGGGGGATTTCAACATGGTCAACGGCTTTTCCATTTTCATCGGGGCTTTTTTGGGAAGCCATCTATTGATTCTCCTGCCGCCTTTATACGGCTCCCGGTTCTTCAGCCTGTTGGTTCTATCGGCGGCGCTGCGGCTCCTGGCTTTATGGGCGTTTCTTCCGCGCATCCGGGAGGTCCGCGAGGTGGCGGGGGTAAAGTCTTTGGACCTATTCTACAGCGTTATCGGAATCAAACCCATGCCCGGAATATCCAGGGGCGCGCTGCGTCTTTGATGATGGAAAACCGGATATCGAGCGCGGTTTTCATCGCGCTGTGTTTAGCCTCCGTTTCTTTGTCCCTCCGAGCGCAGACCTCCAGTGCTCCCGCGCAAATCCCTTTGCCTCCGCCGGAAAACCGAAGCGACCTTTCCGTGATCGAAATCGTGGACCGGGCCAACAAGGCGCTGCGCGGCGACACCAGCCACGGCCGGTTGACGATGACGGTAGTCACGCCGAGCTGGACCCGGAAATTGGACATCGAGGGCTGGAACAAGGGCCGCAAGCTGGCCTACATCGTGATCCATTCCCCGCCCAAGGAAAAAGGAACGGTCACCTTGAGGCGCGGCGACCAGATGTGGATGTGGATGCCGCACGTGGAGAGACTGCTCAAAGTGCCCCCGACGATGATGCACTCCTCCTGGCAGGGCTCGGATTTCACCTACGAGGATCTCGTCAAGGCCGATTCCATCGTTGTGGATTACACCCACCGCTTGATTGAAAAAAAGAACGGAGAGGAGTTCGACCTCTACAAAATCGAGTCCGTCCCCCGGCCCGAAGCTCCCGTCGTTTGGGGAAAAATTCTTTTTTGGGCGCGCGTCTATGCGGACGGGCAGGTGGCGGCGGAAAGGGAGGAGGACTACAACGAACGCGGAGATCTCATGCGCGTCGTTTCGCTGTCGGAATTTGAGGTGTTTGACGGCCGGCGCATTCCGACCCGCCTTGAGTGCGTCGCGCCCAAAAAGCCGGGGCGCAAGACCACACTCAAATACCATGACCTGCGTTTTGACGTAGAGCTGGCCGACTCATTTTTCAGCGTGGGCCGGATGCAGAAATGACCCGGAGAAATTCCCATCTTTAAGCTCGCTTGGCGCAATATCTGGCGCAACCGCCGCCGAAGCCTCATCACCATCACCTCCATCGGCTGCGGTTTGACCGCCCTCATGTTCGGGCAGAGCATGGTCAAGACGATCCAGGTCCAGCTTATCGAGAAGGCGACGGGGGTGATCACCGGGCATATCCAGGTGCAGGACCGCGGCGTCAAGGACTATAAATTTCCGGAGAAATACGTTTTGGATCCCGCCGCGGTCGAGCGCGCTATCTTAAAAACGCCCAATGTCGAGGCCTTTGAGAAGCGCATCCAGGTGACCGGCATGATCTCCTCCGAGAAGGAGTCCAGCGGCGTTTTTATCTGCGGGGTGGAGCCCGAAAAAGACCTTCGCATCACCACCATGCACTCCTATTTATCCGCGGGAAGGTATGTGAGCGACGGGGCCCGGGAAATTTTCATCGGCGACGACTTGGCCGAGCAGCTGCATGCCGGCCTGGGCTCGGAGGTGGTGCTTTTGGCCACCGCCAGCGACGGCAGCCTGGGGGCGGAAAAGCTCCGCGTCACCGGCCTGTTTCATTCCGGAAGCGAGTCATTCGACGCCTATATCGTCTATGTTCCGCTTTCGGTTTTGCAGGGCATGCTGGTGGTGGAGGGGCAGGCCAACAACGTCGTGCTGCGCTTGAAGGACCCGCTGCGCCTGGAGGAAACTCGCGCGGCCCTCGTCGAGGCCTTGGGAAAAGAGCCCGTCAAGGCCGTGACATGGGAGGAAATAGACCATGAGCTGGTGGCGGTGCGCGATTATCAAAACAAGGTGCTGGGCATCGTGCTTCTGGTCGTGTTTTTGATCGTGGCCATGGGAATTTTAAACACCTTGCTCATGTCCATGTTCGAGCGCATCCGGGAATTTGGGCTCTTGAAGGCCATCGGCGCCAGGCCGGCGCGGATCGTCCGGCTGATTTTATTGGAGTCGTGCATCTTGGGAGCGCTCGGGAGCCTGCTGGGACTCTCGGCCGGAATCGCCCTCATCGTTTATTACCGCCGCGCCGGCTTGGCGCTTCCCATCGGAGAGGCGGTGCGCTATTTCATGCCCTTTCCGGCCGTATTGTACATGCGCTTTAACTGGACGACGCATCTGGAGGCTTTGGCCGCCGTGTTCGTGAGCTGCGTTCTGGCGGCGCTCCCGCCGGCCTTCCGCGCCGCGCGGCTCAAGGCGGCGGACGCCCTGAGGCACATTTAATGGCCGCATTTTGGAAGCTGGTTTGGAGAAACGTGCTTCGCCACCGGCGGCGAAGCCTGCTCACCTGCGCTTCGATCGGTTTGGGGTTGGCGGCCGTGATGTTCGGCCAGAGCTTGATGAAGAGCATTCAGCGGCAGATGATACTCAAATCGACGGGAGTGATGTTCGGCCACCTGCAGATTCAGGTTCCGGGCGCGCGGGACCCCAAAGTGCCGGATAAATTGCTGGGGAATTCGCGGCGCTATTTGGATTTGCTGGCCAAGGACGCGCGCGTGGAGGCCGCCTCGACACGGTTGTTATTTACTGGGCTGGTTTATTCCGCGGCCGCTTCCAGGGGCCTTTTGATCTGCGGCGTCGAACCGGAGCAGGAAAAACGGTTGTCGATCATTCCCAACTATTTGACCCAGGGACGCTATTTGGGGGAATCGCCCCGGGATATTTTCATCGGCGACAAGCTCGCGGACGAGCTGGACACTTACGTGGGAGAGAAGCTGGTCGTCTTGGCGCAATCAAAAAGCGGCGAGCTCAATTCGGAGCTTTTCCGCGTGGCGGGGCTGTTCCACTCGGGAAGCCTTTCCTTCGACGCCCAAATAGCGTATGTGCCCATTTCTATGGCGCAGAAGCTGCGCGGCGCCGAGGGACAGGTGAGCTACGTCGTAGTGCGGCTCACGGATGTGGACCTGTCACTGGAGGCGGCGCAGGAGTGGACGGAGCGGTTGAAGGATTTCGGGGTGCGGGTGCTTTCCTATGAGGACATCGCTCTGGAAATCGTCGGGGTTCAGAAATTCGAGGATGCGATCATGATCGTGGCGCTGATCATCATTTTTTCCATCGTCGGCCTGGGCATTTGGAATACGATCTCCATGTCCTTTTTCGAACGCATCCGGGAGTTCGGCTTGCTCAGGGCCATCGGGGCCCGCCCTGCCCTGGTTTTCAAGCTTTTGGTGGCGGAATCCGCCCTGATGGGCCTTTTAGGTATTGTCTCCGGCCTTATCCTCGGCGGCTGGCTGATCGCCTATTTCGGCCGCTACGGGCTGGACTTGACGCTCAAGGAGGCGATGTCCTATTTTATTCCTTTCGAAGCCGTCATCTACCTGCATCCTGTCTGGCGCCTGCATTTGTGGGCCGTTTTCGGTTCGTTCACCGTCTGCATACTGGCTTCGCTGGGGCCGGCGCTCCGGGGGGCGCGGCTGGCGGTCGCCAAGGCGCTGCAGCATATTTAGACTTATGCAGCCTCTCATTGAGATTCAGAAGGTCACGAAGATTTACGAAGCCGCCGCCAAGGTGAGGGCCGTGTGCGATTTCAGCGCCGATATTTTTCCGGGCGAATTCGCCGCCATCGCCGGGCCTTCCGGCTCCGGAAAATCCACGCTCTTAAACCTCATCGGCACTTTGGACACCCCCACGCGCGGCGAGATTTTATTTGAGGGACGGCGGGTGAGCCAACTCACGGAAAATCAGTTGGCGGATTTCCGCCTGCGATCCCTGGGATTCGTGTTCCAGGCGTTCAATCTCATTCCCGTTTTGACGGCTTTCGAGAACGTGGAATACGTCTTGATTCTGCAGGGGGTGCCGAAGGCGGAGCGTTCGGCCAAGACCCTGGAGGCTCTCAAGTGGGTCGGGCTCGACAAGCTGGCCGATCGCCGGCCCGATCTTCTCTCGGGAGGCCAGCAGCAGCGCGTCGCGGTGGCCCGCTCCATCGTGCACCGCCCGCTTTTGGTCCTGGCAGACGAGCCTACGGCTAATTTGGACTCCAAGACCTCGGCGGAGCTCATGGATTTGATGGCGGATTTAAACGAGAAGCACGGCATCACATTTTTGTTTTCCAGCCACGATCCGCTCGTTCTTTCAAGGGCCAAGCGCGTCATCTACATCCGCGACGGCATGCTGCAGGCCAATGAAAGTTAGGCCGGACTTGAAGCTTTTTTGGCTTGCGCTTTTCGCGGCCGCGCTGCCGCGGCCCGCCGGGGCGGCGCAGATGGAGGCATCGGGCTATCTTAAGGAATTTTACAGGCGCGGGCGTTCCCCGTTGGACCATAGACTTTATTGGCTGAGCTTGACTCGCGCGCGCTTGACCCTGGAAAACGCCTCCGATTTGGTTTTCGATTCCCGCCTGAAGCTGCATCTGGATTACGACCATGAGCTTCGGACCGGCACGTTCCTTAAGTCGCCGGAATTCAAGACTTTCGGGCTCGGGGAGCCTCCGGGCTTTTGGGATTTGGAGCGCACCGTGAGCGCGCGCGGCGGCCGGCGCTACCGCCATCTTTTGTACCGCGCCTGGGCCGGGCTCGACCGCGGCGCGGATCAAATCCGCGCGGGGAGGCAGAGAATCGCCTGGGGAACGGGCAAACTGTGGAACCCGACCGATTTCATCAATCCCTACCAACCGACCGCGCCGGAGCGGGACGAAAGGCGGGGGGTGGACGCTTTTTCCTGGCGGCGCGGCTTCGGGGCCTTGAGCCAGGGCACGCTGGTCTATACTTTCGCCGGCAACTGGAGCGAGACGGATTTATTGGGAAGGTTCCGGAGCAACGCGCGCGGAGTGGATTTATCCCTCATGGGAGGCAAGGTGTCGGCTGCGTCCTCCGGCGTCGCGGCGAGCGCCTCCAGTTGGATGGCGGGGGGAGATTTTTCGTTCGACGTATGGGACGGCAACCTGCATGGCGAAGCGACCTACACGGATTTAAGACGCCGTTCCGCCTACTGGAAGACTCTCATCGGCTACGAATACATGTTTCCAGTCAACCCGCCGTTGGGCTGGCTCAGGGACGTCTGGGTGCTGGGGGAGTATTACCACAACGGCGCCGGGGCCTCCGCTCCGGCCGGATACAATCCCGCCTTGTTGAGCCTGGGCCGCGAAGTCGCTTTGGCGCGCGACTACCTGGGTTTCGGCGTAAATAAAGAGCTTCACCCCCTGGTCAAGATCGAGGTTTACCAGATAATCAATTTGACGGACTCCAGCGTTTTTTTGAGCCCGTCTGTGAGCTGGAACGCGCTCAAGGACCTATACCTTATTTTTGGCTGGCAAAGTTTCGGGGGCCGGGCATCGAGCGAGTACGGCGGCTTGGCGGAGTTGGGCTATTTTCAGGCAGAGTATTTCTTTTAGTCGGTCCCTTTCCTTTATATAATGGAGCGCAGCGAGGGTTCGGGGGATAGGCGGTACCCTGCGCAGAGCTTCGGGTACCTGGAAGCGCCGGTGGCGCGGCGTCGTCGTCAATGAAGGAGGAGATTGTCTATGGCAAATTATAGAGGCAAGCATCTTGTCACGACTCAGGATTGGAAGGTGGAGGAACTGGAAACGGTATTGAGCCTGGCGGCGGAGATGAAGAAGAACCGCTACGGCAGCAAGTTCACCGGCATATTGAAGCACAAGACATTTTTCATGTTTTTTTATAATCCTTCGGTGAGAACCCGGCAATCTTTCGAGGCCGCGGCGACGGAATTGGGGGGCCACGCGCAGTATTTAGAGCCTCGAGGCATGCGGCTCAAGACGAGCCAGAGCGCGGGGGAGACCACGGAGGACGCCGCCAAGGTCATGAGCCGCTACGCGGAAGGCCTGGGAATCCGGATTTTGGAGGACAAGGTCAATCGCTACGGCGAGGGGGAGGCGCTTCTCCGGGAGTACATGCAGTACGGCACAATACCCGTCATCAGCATGGCCCACGACAAATATCATCCCTGCCAGGGTCTGGCCGACGTCATGGGCGCGCGCGAGCACCTGGGCAACGTCCGCGGCAAGAAATTACTGCAGGTCTGGGGCCGCGGAGCGTTGGTGCGCTCTTGGTGCTCGGTTCAGGAGAGCCTGCTCATCAATTCGCGCATGGGCATGGACGTCACTTTGGCCTATCCGGAAGGCTACGACCTGGACCCGCAGGTGATCGAGTGGACCCGCAAAAACTGCGCGGCCAACGGCCGCAAGTTTGAGATCATCCACGACCCGGTCAAGGGCTACAAGGGGGCGGACATCGTCTATTCCAGGAACTGGATGAGCCCCGCCGCTTACGGGGAGAACGGCCTGGACAAGGAAAACAAGGAAAAAGAGATTAAAAAAGCGATGGCCTACCAGGACTGGGTCACCGACGCCCAAAAGATGAAGCTCACCAACAACGCCCTTTTCACGCATCCCATGCCGGTCGACCGGGGAAGCGAGGTGACCGACGACGTGGCCAGCGGGCCGAGGTCCATCATCTACGACGTGGCCGAAAACCGCCTGCACGTGCAGAAGGCCATCATGGCGCTCACCATGAGCGATTTTGAATACAAGAACAAGAAGGGGGGCCGCAAGCGATGAAGCCCATAGCCGTGGTGGCCATCGGCGGCAACTCCCTCATCGCCGACAAGGACCACCAGTCGGTGCCCGACCAGTACCGCGCCTGCGCCCAAACCTGCGTCCATATCGCCGAGCTCATCGAGCACGGCTACAACGTCGTCGTCACGCACGGAAACGGGCCTCAGGTCGGCTTCATCCTCAGCCGCTCCGAGCTGGCCGGGCACGAGCTGCACCCGGTGCCGCTCGACTCCTGCGGCGCCGACACGCAGGGCGCCATCGGCTACCAACTGCAGATGGCTCTCCACAACGAGTTCAAAAAAAGGGGCATGGACAAACGGGCCGTCACGGTGGTCACTCAGGTGCTGGTGGACAAAAACGATCCCTCCTTCAAGAAACCCAGCAAGCCGATAGGCTCCTTCATGAGCCGGGAGGAGGCAGAGCGGCGCCGCTCCGAGGATCATTGGGACGTGGCCGAGGACGCGGGCCGGGGCTGGCGGCGGGTGGTGGCCTCTCCCGTTCCCTCGCGCATCGTCGAATTGGAGGCCATCCGGAAGCTGGTGGCTGAGGATTTCGTCGTGGTGTCCGTTGGCGGAGGCGGCATCCCGGTCGTCGAGGACGGCGGAGGAGAGTTGAAGGGAGCGGCCGCGGTGATCGACAAGGACCTCGCCTCAAGCCTCCTGGCCCGCAATCTCAAGGCGGATCTTCTTTTGATTTCCACCGCGGTGGAGAAGGTTTGTCTCAATTTCGGCAAACCCGACCAGAAAGCCCTCGACCGCATGACTCTGGCCGAGGCTGAAAAATACATAACGGAAGGCCACTTCAAGCCGGGAAGCATGCTGCCCAAAATAAAGGCGATCGTGGAATTTCTCAAGGGCGGCGGCAAAGAGGCCATCATCACCAACCCTGAAAACCTGGTGCGCGCCGTCAAGGGCGAGACCGGAACCCGCATCACCCGTTAACCCGAATTCCCCAGGTTAAGGCGCGGCGCTTTTTTTGTTTTCCAATTTAAAGAGGCGCGCGGCGTTAAGATAAAAGACGTCGTCCCAGTATTTCCGGGGGATGGACCTTTTGAAAATATCGATATAGCCCTTCATGGGAACAAGCGGCCAGTCGCTGCCGTATAGGAAGCGCTGGGGATCCTCGATGTAGCCGAAGGCCCA
>MGUX01000057.1 GCA_001800185.1 Elusimicrobia bacterium RIFCSPLOWO2_12_FULL_59_9 | reverse complement strand
ACTCACCTCAAACTTGGCCCTCCAAATTGATTCAGTTATTGTTTGCCAGGCCCCTAGCCCCCCGCGCCGCTGGGTCCAAAGTCCTACAAGAGTCCTGGAGCAAAAACTATTGCGTCGGAGTTTGGTCGGAATTATCGCCGGAGCCGCGGCGCATCCACTGGACCATCCATGTGGCCGCTTTAATAGACATAAAAGGGGAGGGCCACATGTACGGAAGAGCTCCGGTCGTATTGTCTATGACCTTTCTCATGAAAGGCGCGTTCTCGCGCCGTTCCTTGCGGGCAAGGGCTATATTGTTTTTGACGAGCTGCTGGAATGTGGGGTCCTTGGAAGCCCGGTGGGCCTTGGTCCACTCGTTTATGGCCAGGCCATATTCTTCATATTTGATTTTGGGGTCTTTTTCCGCGCGCGCCTCGTTGTACCATTTTTGCCCCAAGGCAAAGAATTTCCGGGCTTCCCGGTTGTCTGCAGCTCCGCCCGGCTCCGCCCGTCTTTCCCGCCTGGGGGCGCCGCCGTCGCCGGATGGGTTTTCTCCCGGGACCGGCTCCTTTCCCCGCGCGCCCCCGGAGAGCGCCGCCTTGAGGTCCTTCCACTGCAGCTCGTCGTGCGCATCCGGATTTAGGCCGGTGCTCAGCTTGTTATGGGCGGCGACGTCGCAATGCCAGGACGCCACGGTGACTTTGTCTCCCAATTGGCCGTTGACGAAAGGAAATATCAGCGCTTCCTGCTTCTGCGCCGTGGCCTCGCCGGACTTCTCCTCCGCTTGACGGCGGAACCACTCCGCCAGAATGCCTTTGGCGGCCCCCTGCTTTAGAACGGAGGCGTCGGGGATAAAGGCCAGAGCCTTGTCGAAGGGATCGCCCCGCTTGGCGAAAAACTTGATATCCTTGACCAAGTCCGGATTATTGGCCGGCTTGTTGACTAAAATCCAAGCGACCGATTCCAGATGCGGTATGGGACCGTCCGGAGGCTTCACGCCCTGGGCGTCCTTTTTATGCACGTAGGTGTAGGTGTAATCGCTGGTGTTTTTGCTCTCCTTGTAGGTCAGCAGAAGGTCGTCGCCGGTCTCTTCGATGGTCACGTCGTAGCCGGAAAACTGCAGAAGGGCCTTGCCGTTGATGCACAGGCTTTTTTGCCCGCCGGACTGGGAATCAAAAAACACCCAGCCGTTGGCGGTTTGTTTCCGGTCGTAGCCCGTCGTAAACGGCATGTAATCGCTGTCGCAGTTTTTGAGCTCCACCAACGGCTCTTTGGGCTCTTCCTTGCCTCCGGGCCCCTCCTCCATCAATTTATAGCCGATTCCCTCCTGCTGCTTGAAGTAATATTTTTTGGGTCCCATCTCGACAGTCGGCATGCTTCTGGACCAATAGTTGTATTTTTTTCCTTGATCCTCGGCGATGGCCGTCACGGCGTCGGGTTTAAAAAGGGAGCCCACCCAATAGGCCGAGTCCAAGTTAATCTCCTTGCCCCTGAATTCATCCACCACCTTCGCGTCCCAAAAGCCCAAGCTGATCACCCTTTTGTCGCCCTTAAACGACATCTGGGGATAAACGTAATATTTGCCCCCATTGGCTTCCATGAGAGCGCCGCCGCGCTCCGTCCCCTGAAGCGCCACGGCATCGAAACGTTTTTTGAACAGGGAATTCAAAGTGGTCTTGTCCTTTTTCTGCTCATTCTCAATGAGAGCCAATTCATAGTCCTCTTTGCTCTTTTTTACGTCCACCCACACTTTGCGATCCCCCAGCCGGACACCGACTCTTTTGCCCTCTTTCTGCTCCTTCGCGGAAAGTTCGAGCTCCTTCTTTGGCAACTGCTTTAAATAACCGGTATTGGGATCCAAAAACCAGATGCCGCCAAATTTGCCGTGTTCATCATTGAAGACGGACATGAAGACCGAGTTGTCCAACACCCGCACCGACGGGTCCGCCCATAGGTTTGTAAAGTTGGGAAATCCGATGGTGTCGGTGGTTTTACCCCCCGGATTTGGAGCCGGCTTGGCGCCTTGTTTGGCGAGCACGGAAGCGGCCGCGTCGGAAGAAGCGACTTGGTTTGAAACCATCGCGCCGTCGAATGCCTTCGTTCCGCGCGCGTAATCGGCGAAGGAGGGGTCGGAACCGATGGACAAGAGAAGCGCCATCAGAGTCGGTTTTTTGCCCTCCTCAAATTTATTCCGCAAAAAAAGATCGGCGGAGCGTTTTCTTTGGCCGTGCAGAATTTGCTGATCCTGGTCCTCCGTGATCAACCTCAGATAGCCCCGCACATACGGCTCCGGGTTATCCGCGATCTGCTGTTGGAGAATTTCCTCGGAAGAATCGGCGTATCCCTGGGATTTCAGGTAGACGTCCCAGCGCTGGGCGATGCCGGAAATGACGGTGGTGTTGTTCTCGCGGACCTGTCCTATGAGGTTTTGTGCCGTAGATTCGAAGTCGGCCTCGGGCGGAATGCGAGCCTCTGCCTGAGTTCTGGCGCGGCCACCGGACTTAGCTGCAAATGAGGGAGGAACCAGAGCTAGGAACAAAAATAGACCGAAGATTAGAACGTTTAGAGGGGTTTTCATATTGCCTCCGCTTTTTTCTGCTTCAGGAGCCGCACTTTTCAACAGATCTTTTAATTAGGTTCCCCAAGGGTTTATTGTTAGTTGAGTCTACAACCCTTAGATTGTTGCTGAGATCCAATCCGCAGACAATGCCTTCCTCACAGCAATCCATGGTGCCGCCGGCATTTTGGTAAATAAGATATGATTTGCCGGACGGGGTCTTGACGGTCTCATCCGGTTTTAGGGCGCCAACAACAGCCTTGCCCGCGCCGACCATCAAATCTTTTCCCGCGCCCCCCGCCTTTTTCACTAAGTTCCAGGTACCCGGCAAAACTCCGCCTTTGCCTGGGATTTCGCCGGGACCGGCATACTCCCCCCGCTGGTCGCTCCAATCCTCTTTTCCCTTGTCATCCTTGCCTACGACCTGCTGATCTTTGGTGACGAGGCAGTCGCTGGTGGGACAGCATCCTTCCTCCTCTTTGTCGCCCGGCAACTTTTTCTTGTACTTGTAACATGCAATGGAGGAGGTGCCGATCAAACTGGCCTGGGTCGCCTTGGCCCCCCATCCCATGATGCCCCCAGCAATACCTTTTTCTCCGGCGATGGCGCCCAAAATGGTCTCGCTGAGGATTTTGGTGCCGGCGGGGCCCAGGCCCAGAATCTCCTTACCGGTCAGAGATTCCATCAAGTAATGATCCTTGAGCTTCTCCTCACGCTCAAGCTGTTTTCTCTTGCGAAGAGCGTCCAAGTTTTCACCCAGGGTTTTGCTTCCTAAATTTGGGGAGCCGCCTTTGAATTTGCCCCCCTCCTTGTCGTGGCCGGATCCGGCGCCGCTGCTGCCACCTCCGGCTTCGGCTCCCAAATCCAGAGCGTCTTTTCCGGCTTGGTCCAGGGATTTGACGGCGCCGGCGTTCCGGTTGAACATGGCGGCTTTATCCGCTTCGGATCTGAGCCTTTCCAAGGCTTCGCCGGTTCCGGCGTTGAGGCTTCTGGGCGCGACCCCTCCGTATCCAGGCATGCCTCGAGCCCCCGAGTAGGCCAGACGCCTGGCGCCGGGAGCGCTGGGCACATCTTGCGCGGCCGACTTGATGTTGGTGCCCTTGAAATTCATGGCAGCCGTGGTTCCTCCGCCCCCGCCGCCTCCGCCCCCCAATCTCAAGTGGCTGGCCAGAGTTTTTGAGGGTTTGGGAAGGCCGGCCGATTGATTGGCTTGCCGCGTCCCTTGCTGAAGAGCGTTGGCCAGAGCGTCCTTGAGGTCCTCTTCCTCGCCCGCCGGTTTTTGACGCGGCCCCCCCAATCCCATCACCAAAGACGCCGGATCTCGCGCGTCCAGGGGCGTGACGTATTCCTCGCCCGCCTCGCCGGGCACGCTGCCGGGCGCCCCCAGACCGCCGGCGCCGGGTTCATAAGCGCCTTTTTTGCCGCCGCCGTCGCCGAACATCTCCGTGTCGCGGCTTGAAAAGCCCGGAGTCAAAAAACCTTCGTCGGTCGAGCGGGAAATGTAGTTTTCTGCGACGGGCAAGGTGATCAAAAGGCTCAAACCCGCCCCGATGGCGGCCAAGTCCTTCTTGTCCATGCGCCGGATGCGGGAGAGCAAGCCCAAGCTGAACTCAGGATTCTTGATTTTGAGCTGAGGATTTTGAGGAACTTTGGGAAACGGCTTGGGTTGAGGGGGCATCGCCTAAACTCCTCCCCTCGCGCCTTTCGCCTTTTCCCCTTACTGAGGAGAAAAGACCAAGGATAGGGGGTACCAATTATTTAACAGATATATCCAAAAATTGCAAGGGTGTTTTTTACAGGGTGTTTTTTCGCGCCCTATCGCTCGCAGGCCGCATCCACTTCCGCTTGAAGTCCGTCCACTTCCTGGCCGAGCCTATCGGCCTCCTCGTCCTTATCCACGGCCTCAGCCTCTTTGCGGCCGGCCTCTCGGTTTTGGTCGTGGGCTTCATCTCTTTTCCGAGCGCAGGTGGACAATCTACCGGGGCCTTGCCAATACTGGCAGTTGCCGTCGCACCAATTATTTGCCGCAGAAGCCAGGGCTCTTAGCTCCGCGGCATCCGCGCGCAACTGAGCGGCCTCTTGCTGACGCTCAATTTTTTCGTTTCCTTTGGCGACGATGGTGTCCTGGTTCCGACCCAACTCTTGGGTGCACTCCAGCATGTCGTCGGTGGTGTCGTCCAAGCCGTCGGTGATGGTCCGGCTCAAAGTCTGAGTGTCGGGAGGCATGGCGACGTCGCCGCGAGTTTTCAAAACATCTTGGCCCAAACCGGTTCCGTTGGCGTAATCGCTGCTCTCGGTGGCGGCCACTTCCTTGGTGTCCTCGTACTTGGCCAAATTCGTGGTGGCGTCCGCGTAGCCCAAACTCCTGAAGGCGGTATCCAAATTCGGTTTGTCGAACCCCTGCGCCCCTTTAAGGGCGCTATCCGGCACCCGCCTTCGGCTGACCTTGCGGATTTCGCCGCGGACGGCTCGCGGGGGTCTTGGCCCCTTGAGCTCGACGACGCTGCCTCCGGCCTTCTGCGCCATGCCGGCAATCCTGCGGGCTTCGACGCTGCCGGCGTCCTCGGCGCCGATGGGGCCGTTAAAAAGCCCCTCGTCCGGAACCGCATAGCCCACGGAGCCCGCGCCGGCGCCTCCCAACTCCGCGGCGATTTTGTTGCCCGGATCCCGCGCGGATTTATCGTCGATAAAGACCCCCTCCGCTTTGCTTTTGTCGGTTTTATAATCGCCCACGCGGGCCTGCTCGCCGGAGTCCGCGAACCAGCCCCGGTTGTGGCGCAGCATGCCGATGGAGTTTTTGGAGGAAGCCGCCGACTCGCCCATGCCGGCCGAAGCGCCCAAGTCAAATCCCGCGGTCCGGGATATCTTGATGCCGACCTCGTCGAGGGCCCCGCGCTCGGCGGCTTTCTTGAACTCGGCCGCGAGACTTGCCGCTTGGCCCGCCGAAGTCCCGGAAGAAGTTTCTTTTGAGGAGGAGAATCTAAAAAACAAGCTCCCGTCAAGAAGGCGGCCGATGTTGCCCGTCAAGCCAATCCAGAGGACGACGGCGCTCAAAGTACCAAAAACAATCCACAACCAGGGCAAGGCCCGCTTCTTTTCCTTTTCGGCATCCTTTTTATCCTTGAAAAATGCCGCCATGGAGCCTCTTAAAAGTCAAAGAAGGCGGCCGCGGAAGCGTCTTTCCCTTCCGAGGTCTGGCCATGGGCTTTCCATTGTTGATTGGCCGAGGCCCGCATACCGGCCCAAAATACCACAGAAATGCCAGCCATGATTCCTATGGCAGCCCAACTTATACCCGGAAAACACAACATAACTGCAGTAACTAAAAGCAAAGTGGCCGTGGTCAACATCAACGTGCCGAGAAGGGTTTGTCCTTGCCTTATGACCTGGGTGGCGGCAATTATGGCCTTAACCAATTTGACCATAGCCATTATCAGTATGACGACTGACGCAGCCCATATAGCCCAGAATAAAGGAGCGCCAATGATACTGCCTAGAGCAGCAATCGCGAGAAATTGAACTCCCGCAGCAATTGCCATTAATCCCATCGCCCCTTCCATTTCCTTAATGCCATCTTTGGAATCCTTTATCCAATCGGGGTCTTTTTTTTCATCCTTTTTTTGACAAGTCGGGTCGCCCGGGTGTTCCTGGCAGAAATTGGTCCCTATATCGCCGCAACCCTGGGTTTCGGGCTTTTCTTTGCAGCATTCCTTGGAGGGCGGACCCGCTGGAGCTCCGATGTCGGGGCCAGTCGTAGTCTTGCACGGATCCTTGGTGTCCGTATTTCCTCCCCAATTGCTGATATCCTCGGGTTTGCCGGTGCCGAAACCGGAATCCTTGGCGCCCTGCCCCATGCCGTCGCCGCCCAGCCCGTCGGGAGTCCCCTCGACTTTCTGGGCATCCTCAAAGCGAGCATATTCGCCCGACATGGTGGAGTCTCCGGCGTAATTGGCGGCTCTTTTGGAGGCATCTCTGGCCATGAGCAACTGCTCGCCAGCGCTGCCGGTGAGAGCCTCGGCTTTTCGGCTTCCCATGACTCCCCGAAGGCGGCTGTTGCTCACGCTGCCCACTTTGCCTTGCTCGGCTTTCTTCATTTTCATACGGTCAAATTCGTTGTAGTTTTTAAGCTGCCCGCTGAAACCTTTGGGAGAGA
>MGUX01000056.1 GCA_001800185.1 Elusimicrobia bacterium RIFCSPLOWO2_12_FULL_59_9 | reverse complement strand
GAGGCTAAAATCGACGGCGTCTCCTGCTCCCTGACCTACGAAAAAGGCGTTCTCAAGCTCGGCGCGACTCGCGGGGACGGCGCCACCGGCGAAGACATCACCCCCAACATCCGCACCATACCCTCCATTCCCCTCAAACTTTTGAGCGATGCCCCTCCCGACCTATTTGACGTGCGCGGAGAAGTGTACATGAGCCGCAAAGACTTCGCCGCCCTCAATGCGCGGCAAAAGCAGGAAAATCTTCCCCCTTTCGTCAATCCCAGAAACGCCGCCGCGGGCGCCCTCCGGCAAAAAGATTCCCGCGTCACGGCGCGAAGGCCGCTTAGATTTTTCGCGCATTCCTTCGGCCGCATCGAGGGGCATCGGAAAACTATCGCCTCGCACCTGAAGTTTATCGAGGCGTGCGGGCGCTGGGGGCTTCCGACCAATCCGGTGCGCGAGCGCCTTCAAAACGTTGAGGAGGTGGTCCGCTTCTACCAGGAATGGGAAGGCAAAATCCGCCATCTGGACTTCGATGCGGACGGGCTCGTGGTGAAAGTCAACGAATTCGACCTCCAAAAAGCCCTTGGGACGACATCGAAGAGTCCGCGCTGGGCCATCGCCCTCAAATATCAAGCACAGCAGGCCACCACCCGGCTGCGCGGCGTCGTTTTCTCCGTGGGGCGCACGGGGACGATCACGCCCGTGGCCGAGTTGGAGCCCGTGTTTTGCGGAGGAGTCACCATTTCCTCGGCCAGCCTGCATAACTTCGATGAGATCCGCAGGTTGGATATCCGGATCGGCGACCGAGTGGTGGTGGAACGCGCCGGTGAGGTGATACCCAAGGTGGTCAAGGTCGTACCTTCCGTGCGCAGCGGCAAAGAAACGCCGGTTTCCGCGCCGGAGCTTTGTCCCTCCTGCTCCGCCAAAGTCGTCAAGGAAGTCGAGGAGGAGGTGGCCCACCGCTGCCTCAATCCCGGCTGCCCGGCCCAATTGAAAAGGAGGGTGCTTCATTTCGGCTCGCGCGCGGCGGCCGACATCGAGGGCCTGGGGGAGTCCGCGGTGGATCAACTCATCGACAAGATGCTCATTTCGGATATTTCCGACCTTTACGCCCTCAGCCAGGAAAAACTCCTTGACCTGGACCTCTTCGCCCAAAAGAGAGCCGCCAATCTTCTTGCCGCGATCGAAACAAGCAAGCGCCTGCCCCTCCATCGCCTTCTGTTCGGCTTGGGGATCCGCCATCTGGGAGAAAAGCTGGCCCGGATTTTGGCCGCGCATTTCGGCAACCTCAAGGCGCTCCAAGACGCCGGCGAGCCGCTCCTCTCCGGCATTCGGGAAGTCGGGCCCGTCATCGCCGCATCCGTCGTCAGGTATTTCTCCCAAAAATCCAACATCGATATGTTGAAAAGACTCGAAATCGCCGGCGTCAACTTCACCGAGCCTGCCGCGCTTTTGCCCTCCGGGTCCCTGCATGCCGGGAAAACCTTTGTTTTTACGGGGGAGTTGGAAGGCTTCACGCGCCGCGAGGCGGAAGACGCCGCGCGGGCTTTGGGCGCCCGGACCTCCTCCTCGGTCTCCAAGAAAACGAGCTTTGTCGTCGCCGGAAAGGAGCCGGGCTCCAAGGCCGATAAGGCCCGCCGCTTGGGCGTCCCCGTTTTATCCGAGAAGGACTTTTTAGCTATAATTGCGGATCAAAAATAAGCTCATGGAACAAAAAACCGCCCTCTTGTATGTTTCTGACCGAACCGGGATCGTCGAATTCGCTTTCGAACTTTCACGCTTGGGTTACGCCATCGTGTCCGCCGGCGCGACCGCGAAGCTGCTCCTGCAAGCGGAGGTGGTCATTGAGGAGGTCGAGAACTTGGCGGATTTGCCGGAGCCCTGGGACATGCGGCTTAAAATGGCCCAGCCCCGTTTATTCGCCGGCCTGAGCATGCCCGCAGGCGCGGCCGACCTGCACATTGGCCTGGCCGCCATCAATCTCTATCCAATTTCAGAAATCGCCGAAAAGGGATATTTGTCCGAAACGGAGGTGATGGAATACGTAGACCCCGGAGCTTCGGCATTGCTGAAGGCCGCCGCGAGAAATTTCACCCAAGTCATCTCGCTGTGCGATCCCATGGATTATGAAGACACCGTTTCCGCGCTCAGCGAATTCAAGGACATCCACCTCAAGCGCCGCCGGGAGTTGGCCGCCAAATCCTTTTCCCATTGCTCCTATCATGACGCGACCGTGGCCCAGTATCTGGCGCACGATTGGACAGCGTTTCCGGAAGAATGGGTGATCGGCCTGAAGAAAAACCAGGACATCAAATTCGGAGAAAATCCCCATCAAAAGGCGGCCCTTTACCGGAGAACGGGCGAAAGACCCTGGGGGCTGCCGGCCGCCAAGCTGCTGCAAGGCTCGGCTCTTTCATTCAACCACTATCTGGATTTGGAAACCGCCTGGGACCTTGTCTCTGAACAGACCGATTCCGCTTGCGCCCTGGTCAAGCACGCTTCGCTGGTCGGCGCGGCCGCCGGTTACAGGCTTTCAGAGAATTTCCGGCTGGCCTGGGAGTCCGACCCGGCCAACGCCCCCGGAAGCCTGGTGGCTTTCAATAGGGAGGTGGACGCCGAAACCGCCAAACAGATCGCCGACGTTTATCTTGAATGCGCGGTGGCCCCGGAATTTTCCCAGGAGGCGGCGGAAGTTCTCAAGCTCAAAAAGGACCTCCGGCTCATTACTTTGCCTTCTTCCTTGATCGCGGCCAAAGAAATCAACATCCACCCGATATCTGGCGGCCTTCTGGTGCAGGAACAAAACCAGCACACCCTTCCTGTGGAAATTCGCGCCGTGACCCAACGGACGCCGACCGAAACGGAGATGCACGCGCTTAAATTTTCCTGGCTGATCGCGAAGCACACGAAATCCAGCGCCGCCGTCTTAAGCTGCGGGACGCGCACCATCGGCATCGGCTCCGGCCAGCCCTCCGCGACGGAAGCGATCCGCATCGCTCTTTTCAAAAGCCGGAACCGGCACCCCATACTTGCCCCCTCCGACTCGCTGGTTCTCGCCTCCGACGGGCCCTTGTCCATGGATTGCATCGTCGAAGCCATGCACACGGGGGTTCAGGCGATCATTCAACCCGGCGGCACCAGCCACGACAACCACACCGTCCACGTCTGCAATCAAAAAGGCATTTCCATGGTATTTACGGGCCTTCGACACTTCCGCCATTAAATAACTGAGTCGACGCGGCCGGGGCGATTTTCCTCCAGTGGGCCTTAAGGCCTATCTTGCCTGAGGCCAAGTGCCCAGAGTCCGTCTGGGCCCTTTAACTTAAACGAACTGGGCCATTGGGCTCATGCCTCTGCTTTCATATTGGCCTATAATTTTCTCAATGAAGCGAACCTTGTCGGTTTTTTTGTCGGCGTCTTTGATGCTTGCCTCCGGCCTCCCGTCCGTTCCCGCGGCGTCGGCTGCCTCTTATCGGCCCGCGAAAGTCCTCAAGAGCCGTTTTAAGCGCAGCCCGCAAATTGGGCGGCGCGCGCGCCTGGCGCGATCCGCGGACATTCAGGTCCAGAACTCCGGCCTGAGCAATCCGGCGCGCATGCAAAAGCTTGAACGCGTTTCCGCCGCCTTGGCCCAGGTGTACCGGGCCAACCGGCAAGAAAATGCCTCAGCTTCCAAAGCCGGCGCCGATGAACTCCAGAACCGCATCGATGGAACGGATTCGCCCGGAAGCCGCGAAACCCCTCCTGTGTTCGGTTTTGAGGCGCCCATGGACTTTAGGAGCGCGCATGCGCCGCGGGCCAATTTTGCAGGAAAGTCCGGCTGGAATTTGGTTTCTCCCCCGCCCCAACGGCCTAATTTCAGCAAGGACCGAAGCGCCCTCTTTGAGCGCAGCCGCCTGTGGACATGGGGCGCCTTGGCGGCGCTGACCGTTTTGACGGTTTATGCGGGGCTTTCTTCCGATCCGATGCTCGCCATTTTTCCAGGCTCGGATTCCGCCGGGTCCGTCGCGTTGGCGTCCATACCGCTGATATTCATACGCGCCGGTCAAAGGGACCCGGGATCTTTCATCAACGAGGAAACGGTCTCCAAAGCGGACGACCGCCTCAAGGCGCAAGTCCGTGAGGCCGTCGACGGCGGACGGGTCATGAAAATCCCCCAAGGCTATATCCACGCGGCTCTTTGGACCGACAAAAAGACTCCCTGGCCGCGCGACGATTTGCCGGAAATACTCCGGGGAAGCGTTCAGGCTTACAACCAACAAAGCTTCGCTGCCGCCTTTCTGGGATTTTCGGAGGCCTTGAAGGCCTTTTCTTCCCTCAAGGAAAAGAGCTCCGCCTCTTCCGCGTTCGTCGTGAAAAATACCGCTCTTCTCTCGGCCCTTGCCAACAACGCCGCCGCCGGCCTGCTTAAAGAGCAAACGGATATCTCCCTCTCGTACAACCACATGCAGTCCTCTCAAGACAAGCGCGCCGTCGAAAAAGCGCGGGAATTTCTGTCGACTCAATTTTACGCCGTAGGGCGCCCGGCCAAAGCCCCCGATAGAAAAGAGCTGGCCGGCTTGGAAATGCTCATCGACGACATGGAATCCGAAGAAGTGGCGCGCAGAAATCGCAGCGAGGAGTCTCCCTCCCATGTCCCGTATCTGTGGGATTTTCTCAACAACATCAGCCGGGACCCCGTCCGTCCCCGGCTGAAATCTCTGCAGCAAGCGGTTCTCCATGAAGTTGCGTTTTGGTTCGAACCCGGGGCCGACTTGGATTGGAGCGATGGGGGCCCCCCTCTGGGGAACCGCGGGTCCCCGGAGCACCGCGCAGGGGGCGCCGCGAAAGAGATGGCGCTCATCGCCGCCAAGCTGAAATTGACCGCGCCCCAACTTAAGGACATTTTTTATCGCCTGTCTCTTAAAGGCAAGCTGCTTGTTAAAAAGGAAGACGAGGTCTGGGTCTTGAGCGAGCCCTTCGCTATCGATAACGCCTCGACCGCGGATGCCCCCCTGGATATCTATGAAGGAAACGCGCTCTTAAATTACGCTGAAAAAAACGATGTCCGGCTACCCAATGCCATTTCATTTTATAAAAAGGCCGCTGAGAGCTACCGGCGCGCTTTGAAGGAATTAAAGCGCCAAGCCGCCCGGAGCGGGGGGCAAGAGGCCCAAAAACTTGGAGCTCTGGAAATCAGCATAGAGCATGCGGAAAAGAACGCGGCCCTGGCGGCCAAACTCGGCAAGATCGCCCAGAGCTGGCTGGACAATTATAATTTCCAGCTAAATCCATTCGGAGACCCGCAAGACGGCAAATCCAACAACCCGGTCCCGCCGGCGCCCAAATCCAAGACGCCGACATTGGACAATTTTTCCCGGGATTTGACGGCGATGGCGCATGAGGGCAATATCCCTCCCGTGACCGGAAGGTCCCAGGAGCTCGACCGCCTGATGGTCATCTTGGGCCGGCGCACCAAGAACAATCCGGTGCTTATCGGCGCGCCGGGCGTGGGCAAGACCGCCATCGTGGAAGGCCTGGCCCAGCGCATCGCGCGCGGCGAAGTTCCCCCGGAGTTGGAAGGCAAGCGCGTTTTGAGCCTGGATCTGGCCGCCGTCGTCGCCGGCACCAAATATCGCGGCGAGTTTGAGGAGAGGATCAAGAATATTTTGGACGAGATCCGGCGCAACGCCGGCAGCGTCATCGTCTTCATCGACGAGCTTCACACCGTGCTCGGCGCGGGCGGCGCCGAAGGCGCCATGGACGCCTCCAACATGCTCAAGCCCGCCCTGGCGCGCGGGGAACTCCACGCCATCGGGGCCACCACGCTGGACGAATACCGCAAATATATCGAGAAGGACGCGGCCCTGGAGCGGCGTTTTCAGCCGGTCTTGGTCGAAGCTTCCACGGTGGAAGACACGGTGGAGATACTGCGGGGCCTTAAGCAGACCTATGAAGCGCACCACAACGTGCGCTACACCGAGGAGGCCCTGAAAGCCGCCGCCGCCCTGGCTTCCCGCTACGTCGCCAACCGCCACCTGCCCGATCCGGCCATCGATCTCATCGATGAGGCCGGCAGCCGGGCGCGCGCGCGCTTGAGCTCGAAAGCGGCTTGGCCGGAGAGCCTCAAGAAGCTGGAGCAGGACGCTCAAAAGTTCAAGCAGCTCAAGGAAAAGGCCGTGCTCGAGCAGCAGTACGCCCAGGCGAAGGAGTACCGGGAAAAATCGAAACAGGCCCAAGAGCAGTTCGACGCGGATTTCAAGCTTTGGCAGGCGCAGCGCCAGCGCGGTCCTCCGGAAGTGAGCGAGGACGACATCGCCCAGATCGTTTCCCAATGGACCGGCATTCCGGCCGCCAAGATGAGCGAGGGCGAGACCGAAAAGCTGCTCAACATCGAAAACGCGCTGCGCAAACGGGTTCTGGGCCAGGACGAGGCGCTCAAAGCGGTCGCAAGCGCCATCCGCCGAAGCCGCACCAATTTTAAAGATCCCGACAAGCCCATCGGCTCGTTTCTCTTTTTAGGTCCGACCGGCGTGGGCAAGACGGAGCTGGCCAAGGCCTTGGCTGAATTTCTCTTCGGCAGCGAAGACGCTCTGATCCGGGTCGATATGTCGGAATTCATGGAGAAGTTCGCCGTGTCCAGGCTCGTCGGCGCCCCGCCTGGATACGTGGGCTACGAGGAAGGCGGAAAGCTC
>MGUX01000055.1:11371-11837 GCA_001800185.1 Elusimicrobia bacterium RIFCSPLOWO2_12_FULL_59_9 | reverse complement strand
AGAGGCATGGCTATCGTTTCACCCACTGTTGGGCCAACTCCATGAACTCGCGCACAAGGGCAGGCAGGTCGTCCTCGTCGCAGCCCTTGGACCGTAGAAGCCGTTTGATTTCACGGCGCATTTCCTTCTGGACATCCTCGCGTTCGGTCCATTCCGTGACAGCGCGCTCCTACACAATGCCGATTATCTGCTTGGCCAGGGCGGCGCGGTCTTCCTGGCGCTTAAGGGAAATTTCTTTGGTGTGGTCGGCGATGAGGCCGAAGAAGGCGAATTCCTTGCCGCCGTCCAGTCCCAACTTCTTGGCGGCTTGATCCTTTTGGGCATCCGCTTCCTTGATTTGCATGAGGGAGCGGAAAAACTCGGCGTCGCTCTTGCGTTCCACCTTTTGCCTTTCGATCAAATCATCGAGCTGCTTTTTGAGGGAGCCGTAGAAAGCGGGGTTCTCGGCTATCCGGTGGTGCAGCGT
>MGUX01000055.1:4084-11361 GCA_001800185.1 Elusimicrobia bacterium RIFCSPLOWO2_12_FULL_59_9 | reverse complement strand
GCGTACTCTAAGTGGACGGCCTTGGCTTTGTCGCTCCCCTTGGCCGCGAGCTGCTCAGAGAAGTTAGGAGCGGTGATGGTCATGGGCTCCAGCAGGCGCTCGATCCCCTCGGCCGTGATATGGGCATGGATAAGGGCTTCCACCTTTCCGCTCAGATCCTCCATCCGCAGCCGTTCATCCCGGTAGAGATTGCGGGCCCCCTCTCTGACCGCCCCCAGGAACTTGAAGTCCTTGAGGCATGGCTCCACGCGCAGATCCGGCATGAGGAAGTCCAGGCTCTTGGCGAAGGCGCGGTAGGCCTTGTCGAATTCGCCGCGCACCGTTTCGTTCCGCAGGGCCTCCAGGCAGCTCTGGATGATGGTTCGGGGCTCCCCCTTAAGGGATATTCCGGAGAAGAACTTCATGGCCGCCTTGTGGTGTCCGGACAAAGCTTTAAGCTCCCTCTCCACATCGTCCGTCCGGAAAAGACCGGCCAAATCTTCCGCGCTGAACTGCTTCAAGGCCTGGGCCAGCTCTTTGCCGATACCGGCATAGTCCACAATGAGGCCGAAATTCTTTCGGGGATAGGTCCTATTGGCGCGGGCCACGGCTTGAAGGAGGGTGTGCTCCTTGAGGCGCTTGTCCATATACATGGCCTGCAGTATGGGGGCGTCGAAGCCGGTCAGGAGCTTGTCGCAAACGACCAGGAAGCAGAGCGGGTCCTTGGGGTCGTTGAACCGTTCCTTGATCAGGCCTTCGGCCTCATCCGAGAGCCAGTATTTCTCGGCCCACTCCTCCCTCTTGTCAACTGTCATCACGACCGCGGAGAGGGCCGGATCGATGAGCCGGTCGAGGGCCTTTTTGTAGAGGTCGGCCGCCTCGCGGGTCTCGGCCACGACCATGGCCTTGAAGCCGTTGGGCCGGATCGCCTGGTTGTAATGTTCGACCATGTCCAGGGCGATTCTCTCGATGCGCCTTGGCGCGGAGGCCAGAACATCGGGAGTGGCGTACTGCCGTTTGATCTCGGCCAGATCCTTCTTGCTCTTCTCGGGGAAGAGTCCGGCCAGAAGGGAGTCCAAGGATGCGCCCACGACCTGCAAATCCGCCAGACGGCCCATGTACTTAATGGGCACCGTGGCCTTGTCCTGCTCGGCCTGGTCAATCCCGTACTTGTCGAGGTATCGCTCGCCCTCAGGGCTGAATAGCCGATAGGTGTTCCGGTCGCGTTTGTCGAGAGGGGTTCCCGTGAAGGCGAAGAAGGCGGCGTTCGGCAGGGCTTTGCGGAGGTTGAAAGCCAGATTCCCGTACTGAGTGCGGTGGGCCTCGTCCGTCAGCACGATGACGTTCTTCGCTTCGGCCAGGGGCCTTTCCAGGGGCGCTCGGAACTTCTGCACGGTTGTCATGATGGTGCGGCCGACGCCTTCCGACAGCATCTGGTAGAGCTCCCTGGAGCTTTCGGCGCGAATCGGATTGGGGAAGCCGCAGTCGCGGAAGGTGTCTGAAATCTGCTTGTCGAGGTCCTTTCTGTCGGTCACCACCAAAAAATAGGGGTTCTTAAGCCGCGTCTCCTCGCGCCGCAGCTTGAGCGCCGCGAAGAGCATCGTCAAGGACTTGCCCGAACCCTGCCAGTGCCAGATGATTCCCTTTTTTTCCTTTTCCTCCAGGACCCTGCGGACAATCTTGTGGACCGCGGTGAACTGCTGGTAGCGGCAGATTTTTTTCTTGAGTTTGGATTCCTCCACGTCGAAGACGATGAAATGCCGAATGATGTCGAGGAGGTTTTGCTTGTTGAGGATCGAGGCAATCAAGACATCCTGGGCCGCCGGCGTTTTAGGGAGGTCCTCCCTTCCAATCAGCTTGAGCGCCCGCATTTCCTTGACCGACGGGTGGTCGCTCAAGTTGGGCAGCTTCTCGCCGGGCTTGGCCTTCCACTCGTGGAAGTCATCTATAGGCACGCCCACGACGCCGTATTTGGCCCCGAAGAGGTTGACGCCCAAAAGAATCTGGTTCGTCCGGAAAAGCGCGGGGATCTCCCGCTGGTAGCGCAGGAGCTGGTCCAAGGCATCCGCGACGCCGGTCTCCCGGGCAACCGGGCTCTTGCACTCGATGACCGCGAGAGGAATACCGTTGACGAAGATGACGATGTCCGGGCGATCCGCGAGCTTGGGGCCTTTCACCCAAAACTGGTTGACCACAAGGAACTCGTTGTTCTTGGGCTCATCGAAGTCTATGAATCTGACTGTGAGGCCTCGTCGGCCGTCGCCCGTCTCCTGCTCAATCGTGATGTTGGAAACAAGCTCGCGGTGGAAGGTCCTGTTCTCATCGAGAAAGCCGGTTCCCTGGATATTCGTCACATGCCGGATCGCCTTGTAGAGCGTGGCCTCCGTCGCCTCGGGATTCAACTCCGCGAGCTTCTTGCGAAGACGCCCCACCAGCACCGCATCCCGCCGCGACGACCGCTCGCAGTCCTCAGCCTCCTGGGGATCGAGCTGTGCGCCCGGAACAGAGATATAGCCCATGCGCACAAGCTGCTCGATAGCCGGCTTTTCGGAGAGCGTGTCTTCGTTGAATTTGGTCTGCCGCATGAATTGAGTCGGCCGTTATGGTATTGAAAACCCAATTTTTCGCTTTGGTTTATCTTCCTTTGGTTGCATAAGATCTCGGATCACCTGGGCCACCGTGCGAATATCCAACTCATTTTTACCTATTCGTTGTTCCAGGTCGGCGAGCTTTTCAGCAAATTCCTTATGGGTTGCGATGACCTGGCGCAGGCGAACAAAGGTGCGCATGATTTCCACATTGACAAGGGTGGCTCGCTTGCTGCGAAGCACGCTTGAGAGCATGGCCACCCCTTGCTCGGTGAACGCCAGGACGCGTTTTGAAAATTTAAGCGGCGCCCTATGGTCGCCCGAGGATGTCACAAACTGTGATATCCTCAAAATCTCATCCCGGGCGAGATCAAGCATGAAATCTTCGGGGAAGCTATCCGGGTTTCTGCGTGCCGCCTGATTAAGCGCCCGGGTTTCAACCTCATAAAGCAAGGCCAAATCCCGGTCCAACATGACTTTTCGGCCGCGGACTAGATAAATTTTGCGTTCGATGATCTCAGCCGGTATCAAGCCCTTCATTGGCATAACCTCATTTCCCTCCAAACTTTTTCATCCGTCGGCGCGACCTCCGTCGCCTCTGGATTTAGCTCAGTGAGCATTTTGCGAAGCTTCCCCACCAACACCGCATCCCGCCGCGACGACCGCTCGCAGTCCTCGGCCACCTAGGGGTCCAGCTTCTCCCCGGGAATAAACGTGTAGCCCATGCGAACCAACTGCTCGATAGCCGGCTTTTCGGACAGGGTAGGGTTAGCCATTTTTCTCTATCCAAGGCACGAGGAAGATTTCCTTCCAATCATACTGCCAGGTTGGCACGATGTTGATGTGTGCCTCGGCGCGGAAGATGCAGAGATACTTTTTGAGCAGAGCCTCTGACAGGTCGAGGCATTCGTCCAATTCGTTCCAGGTTGGGACTTTCTGAAACTTCTTGTCGTCATAATGTGCCACGCGCTTGTGCGAAAAGAGCTTAATGGAGGCTGCCGTCTTTTGGAGTTGGGCAAGGTCCTTTTCGATCATAGCGGCGCTGATGGAGGGCTCATCCGCACCGGCGAACTTATCAAAGTCTCGATGCCCCAAGTGTGCCGGAAGGCGGCCGGCGGTGTAGAGGGCCACGAATCGATCCCGCGAGATGACCGCAGGTGACTTTCTGATCTCGTCCAAGAGCCTTGCCAATGAAACGACATCTTTCCGCCGATCAGCCTGTCGGCGGACAGCGACGACGGCTGCTTGCGAGTAAACCGTTCGCATCCAGGAGTAGAACGTATCGTCAGTCTGAATTCTTGGGTTGGCTTGAACCACAGCCAGCGTTTCTCGGAAGATGTGTCGGTTGACCAGGGCTTGCTGTATGTCGGTGTAGATCGATGAAAGCCATCCATTCCATTCATCGAACACGAGTTGTTCGACGCTCTCTTTACTCTTCGGAACATCGGCCCTGCTAATCGCAGCCATGAACTCCTTAAAGAACCGCTCCATGGTGATTACAGCCTGTCCAGCAACCTTTTCGGCGGCGCCGATCAAGTGGACCTCTTTGCTCATCCGGTCGGCGGAGGAGGTCCGGTCGGCTTCAGCAATGGCAGAAAATAATTCAATGGTGTGCCCAAGAGGGAAAGCTTTGCCGCCAGATTCGACGGAGATCGTGCGTATTGCATTGCCTGTGCCATCGAGCGTGTGCTCTTTCATGTTCTCTAATTTTCCGTGTAGGAAGGTATTCCGGAAACATTGATATAGCACTAAGAGTTCATCTTCCCATCCCTTGAGTTCTGGGAAGAGTAACCAGAGTCGCTTCAGTTTTCCCGGAATATCATGCGAGTTGTGGGGAATTTGCGGTCTTGGCTGGAGCGTCTCCAGGTTAAGCTTCGAGCCTCCACGCAGCTCGTGGTCAATCGCATAATCAATCGCAGCCCAACACATCGCGATGCAGGCGAAGGAGCACTTGTTCTTGGCGCAGCGTACTGCTTGGTCGTAGTACAGCGCGGCGAGGTTGCTGTAGAAATTGGGCTGTCGGTCACCACTTTGCATGGCGTCTTATATTCCAGCCCATGGCGCGGCCCATCCTCCCAAGCGTTCGACGGCTGGCTTTCCCGCGAAGGTGTTCTGGCCAAATCCAAGCGTAGATATTTTACGGTGCGACCCCAGAAAAATTCTCATGGCATTAGCCCCACTTTTAGAAAAGCCAATTCCCCCACTGTCCTTGCCTTACGAATGTGATTTTCAGAAGGTTTTAGCCCCAACCATTTGAATCGTGTTGAAGTAGTGTAGAGGATTGCGTTCCATATTCTACAGACAATTTCATGTCCCAACTTTGTTTGGTACAGCCTGATTTGGCCAAGCGCCATTGTTCTTTTTTCATCTCCCAATCGATCCCTGCTCTGTGCATCATTTAGTGAGTTCAACATCTCGACCAAATCACTGATTGCCTTAAGATCATTTCTTACTTCCCCAAATAGCAGAAATGATAATGGGGTTTTTAAAAAATGTTTTATATGTTGGTTGGCAAGATTTATGGGCGTGTCAAGCCTGATGGCCCGAATAAATCGCAGTTCGTCGTGCCATTCAAGAAACGATTCCCACGTGTCCAGTTCATCGAAAAATTCTCCAACCTCTTCCGCTGCCAGCTTTAGTAAATGTGAATCGCCCTCCCGGCCCCTATATTGGTCGTAATTTCTGGTAAATAAACTATGAAGCAGCGCGCCGACAAGAATAAATAATGCGTTTTCAAGCATATTTAAATTCAACCCTTGAGAGACACGGCTTTCATTGGCACTACATGCGGACCCTTCCAGTCAAAAGGACATGCATTAGAGATTTCTTTAATCTCAGGGAGACTTCTTTGCAATGCTCTTGTTGTTGGATGGCATTATCTACTGCTCCAAGGGTGCGGGTAATTTTCTTTTGTTCATGCATAGAAGGCAAAGCTATTGGAAGTTTTTTAATTTTGTCCAGGGTTAAACGAGTAATCGCGAGACCAGAAATCTGGTTGCGCAGAATCTTTCTTCCCTTCGCGGAAGCATAAAATTGATATATCCACTCTGAGCAGACGCGTTGCGGATCGGGGCGAATCATGGCGACACTTGAGAGCAGGCTAAACTCTTCCTGAATTGTATTAATAGTGATGTTGCCGGCCTGAGCTCCATCTTTGGTCAACAGCACATCCCCGAACTTGATATCGGCCCTGCGGTAAATTTCTCGGTGCTCCTCTGTAGAAATTCTTGCTACGTCAGTTAGGTCCAGTCTTCCCATCCGAATATTCTTTGAGGTAACGTACATATACGGCCCATCCTTGCTCTTTGGAGAAAAATGGGTTCCATCCTGAATTTTTTGGCAAACCTCCTGAAGCGGGACGACGTTCCAGTTATAAGGTATTGTCCCCGCAAGAGAACCCTTCGTCCTCTCTTCGCCAGTTCCCTTTGTAATGAATCGCTGCATGAGGCCGTTCTTGAAGTGCTGGGTTTTTTCGATAACGGAGCCCGTCTTTTCAATGGCTGCATCCACCGCAGACAAAATCTCGGCGATCTTCTTCTGCTCCCCCAAAGGGGGCCGAGGAATCGGAACATCGGCAAGCCTCCCTTTGGACAATCCGTAAACTGAAACCCCGGTCGCGGCCTCAATGAGTCGTTGGCGCACGGCAGGAATGTATTGAATATAACCGCGGAAACCATCGGCGAACTGCCCGCCCCTATCACGTAGCAGAAAAGTGTGTAAACCCGCGACAATCTCTTGATCGCCCACATTGCATACCTCAACTGCAACCCCAAGCCCATCATAGTCCTCGGACGCATCGGCCATCACCAAATCGCCGTCGCGTAGGCGAGGGATTCTTTCAACCTTCGCCGGCTTGATTTTCGGCAATTTTACATGGTCGCACCGAAGGGTGGTTCGCCATTTGGTGTGGATATCACCATAATGGATATAGCCCACCTTTTCGAGTGAACTTAAATCGCTCCTAGAATTGTTTGCAGTTCGGAGAAACTGAAATGACTCGCCGAAAGTAGCAACCTCCCAGTCTACGGGAATCTCCCCCGCAAGAGTCTTCTTGAATTTCTGCTCCATTCTGAGAGTGGCTACCGTGTTGGCCATAACTTAAACCGTCGCAGATTCCTCTTTCATGCCCACGATCTCGCCCAAGAATCGCAAAGCCATTTTCTGGTGCAAGTCCGGCGGCAGCCCGGGCCTGGGCATGCGGGAGATGTCGTAGCCTGCCCGGGCGAACTCATGGGCCACGACCTCCAGGCTGTCGTGGAGCTTGGAGGACTTCATGTAGTCGGATTGGTCGCTCAAGGCAATTTCATCCACCGTCTTCCAAGCAGTCGACAAGGCCGAGAATATCGCGATCCAGTTGAGATACTTGGGCGGCCTCGTCGTTTCGTAGTCGCTTGAGGCCAGAAAATCCCACCATTTAGGCTGCGACAGCCAGTACTCAACTTTCTTGCCCTTGCTTCTGGTGAGGACCAGTCCCGATTTGGAAAGCTCCAGAATGGCTTGGTGGATGCTCAGCCAGAAGAGGCCCACGGCGTCCGCGATTTCCCTGGGGTGGCCGCCCTCATGGGTTAAAAGGTACAAGACGGTTTCCGACTTGGCCCCCGCGCCGAAGAGGGACCTCAAGAGAAAGCGCATGTTGGTGCGGGCGTTGATCGGGACCTTGAGCGGCGTGTGATAAGCCTCTTTCTCGGCGACTCTGGCCCGGGGCCTGTT
>MGUX01000055.1:0-4048 GCA_001800185.1 Elusimicrobia bacterium RIFCSPLOWO2_12_FULL_59_9 | reverse complement strand
ATGAGGTTGCCCCGATTCGCCTTTGAAAAGGACCTCCTCAGAACGGTTCGGATAACGCTCGCCCCAAACCCTTCCCAAGAAACCGGCCAGCGATGCCCATTTTCTCCTGTCCCCTTTCGCTGCGGCCAGGCTGATGGCGGCTCCCGCCAGACGGAGCGCCGCCTCGTCATCCAGTCTGTTCTTAAGGATGTTTCTTAGCCGGACCACATCCAGCCATTCGCCATTGACAAGGATCCACTTCAATACCACGTCGAAAAGGCGAGGCTCGTAGCGCCCGATCTCAAGACTAAAAACCAGCAGGGGCTCGGGATCGAGGACCCACTCTTCCTCGGCGCCGACGGTACCCAAGACGCCCAACGCGGACCACTGCCGCCAGGCGAAGGTGGTCAGGCGGTCCAAGAGCGTGCTTCTAAAGTCTTTGAGCGACATTTCTATTGACGGATTTTCCCAGGTCTGTTATACTGTTGTTGGAGCTGGTGCGGGGCCCTCTGGCCCTGCAATAGGCTAAGCGTTGTCCGTCTGGACGCGTTTAACCGCCAGCTCTATTTTGTTTCCTTCCTCTAAATCTCTTCTCCAGCTCCGCTGCCTGATGCGGCGAGTTTATCCTTAATCACTTTGATGCCACGCCTCTTGATGTTTTGCCCACTGGGGAGTTTGTCGACGAATTCGCGGCTTTCATATTGCAGAGCTCTGACTCGCCGGAAGAACTCCATGGTTATTTCCTTGTCGCCGGTAAATCGTCTGCCGATAATGTGGCCAAAGAGATCCGCGATTTGAATGCCGACGTTCTCGCTGGAGATAGCGAAGAACGGCACCTTCAATATCCTGTCAAAGGTCCTGCCAGTCTGGGACTTGTGAAAGAAGTTGCTGATGCTCTTCGAGATACGCTGATTGGTGGAGACTCCGCGATCATCGAAAACAAGCGTTGCGACAAAATTAGGATGCTCCTCCTGCATGAATTGATTGATGCGCTCAAACAAGTAGAAGAACGGCCGCTCCAGTTGTTCCGGATTGGCGCAGGCAAGATCGTGTTCATGCTCAGGGAATGTGACTGTCGCAAACGACTTGATTCCTCGCGACTCACAAAGGGAAAAGAGATCACGCGCCATATCCAACTGCATGCTGACGATGCCTTTTTTTTCAAGGCGGAAGTAGTAGCGTTGGAAAAGCTTGTGTCCCTTGAGCTCAAGCCCCGCGCCCTGAAACCCCAGGTGCTTCTTTTTTACGTTATAGACGTCAACAGAAAAGCCGTTGAAATCGCGACTCCTCATGGGAATCGCGGCTAGCACCCCCGCCTTATTACGCTTATCGTCTGACAATTGCCAGCTCTCATCAATAAAAAAGAGCATACCCTTCTTCCCTCACGTTAGATTTTGTAGCCCAACTCCTTGAGATAGCCTTCGACCTTTTCCTCGGCTTGGGCGCGCTCTTTCTTCAGCTTTAGAAGCTCGTTGATGGTCTGCTGAACGTCGATCGGTTCCTCGTCCTCTGTGATGTCAACGTAGCGGGGAATGTTCAGATTGTAGTCGTTGCGCCGAATTTCATCCAGGGAGACCGGGCGGGAGTATTTCTCGGCTACGGCGCAGGAACGGTAAGCCTTGACGATCTTATCCAGGTCCTCCGGCCGGAGCCTGTTCTTATTTTTTAGCTGCAGGAAGCCCCGCGCTCCGTAAAGGAAGAAAACCTTGCCCTTCCGCTGGGCGGGCTTCTTCTTGTTGACGATGAAAAGGCAGGCGGGGATGCTGGCTCCGTAGAAAAGGTTGGACGGGAGGCCGATCACCGCTTCGACCAGGTCCTCTTCCAGAAGCCCCTGCCGAATCTTGCCTTCCGCCCCACCGCGGAAAAGCACTCCATGCGGCAAAACAATGCCGGCGCGGCCCGAAGGCTTGAGGATGGCGATCATGTGTTGAACGAAGGCGAAGTCGCCATAGCTTTGCGGCGGCAGGCCATACCTGAAGCGGCCGAAGGCGTCGTTCCCGGCCGATTCGACGCCCCAATTCTTCAACGAGAAAGGCGGATTGGCGATGACGACGTCGTACTCGATAAGCTTGCCCTTCTGAAGCAGCTTTGGCTCTCGAATCGTGTCGCCCTTCTCGATTCGCGCTCCCGAGATTCCATGCAGCAGCATGTTCATCTTGCAGATGGCCCAGGTGCCGATGTTGCGTTCCTGGCCGTGGAGGACGATGTTCCTCGTGTTCTGATGCAGCGCTCTCAGGTGGTGGACCGTCTGGACGAGCATGCCGCCCGAGCCGCAAGCGGGGTCGCAGACGTACATGCTTTCTTGCGGATCGAGGATTTCAACCAGCAGGGTGACGACCTCCTTCGGCGTGTAGAACTCCCCGCCCTTCTTGCCCGCGTCGTCGGCAAACTGCCCGATCAAATACTCGTAGGCTCGGCCGAGAATGTCCGGCTCGTTCAGGTCGTCGTTGCGCAGGCGGACCTTTGAAAAATGGAGGATGAGCTTTGAGAGCGTGGAGTCGGGCAGCCGATCTTTGTCGTTGAAGTCCGTGGCTGACAAGACTCCTTCCAAGACCCGGTTGTGCTCTTCCAGGGCGTCGTTGGCCTTGTTGATGGCGTCGCCCAAGTTATGAGTCAGCGTGGTTAGGTGCTTCCAGTGAGACTTGGGCGCGACGAAAAACTCGTGCTCATCCGGGTCTTCGAGCGCGATCTTCTTGCTCTTGCCTTCCTTGAGGAGATTCTCGGCCTCTTCGTCGAAAACGTCCGATAGGCGCTTGAGGAATAGGAGGCCGAAGATGTAATTCTTGTAGTCGGAAGAGTCAATGGCCCCCCTGAGAATATTGGCTGACTCCCAGAGGTGGCTCTTGAGGGTGTCAAAGTCGAGTTTCGCCATAGGATAGCTCCGTTATGTTTCAGTGCGGGCGCTTTCAGTATAACAGGTGTTTTTAATTCTGTCAATATGCATGCATATAGTTTAACAGCTAATATATCTATAGTTTAACTATTAAATACATATATCATGTTACTTTATTGTCCTTTTAAAAACAGCCGCCCTATGGGTGAAAACCCCATCTCCGCGCTGTACAAGTCGCGGTTGGTTCATATCCTCGTCTTTGTGGATGTAATGGGTCGCGGGCGAAGCGTATGTGGCGAGGCGCGCATTGCGGCGCCGGCGAAGTTAAAGAACGTCCATCCGGGTTTTGACGGCGAGGTTGGCCAGGCGGTCGGCTTCCTGGTTTTGTTCGCGGGGGATGTGGGAGAAAATAATCCTTGAGAATTGGCGCGCCTCGTCTTTGCAGGCTTTCCACAACTCCTTGAGCGCTGGATTTTTTATTTTATACTCGCCGTTGAATTGCCTCACCAAAAGCTGCGAATCCGAGTAAACATAGAGCGTGCGCGCGTTGAGCTTCTGCGCGGCTTTCAAAGCGTAGAGCAGCGCCGTGTATTCGGCCACGTTGTTGGTGCAGTGGGGGATGAATTTGTGGAATTTCCTGAGCGGCAGGCGCTCTTGGTCCTCCACGTAGATGCCGATGCCGCCGGGCCCGGGGTTGCCTTTGGCCGCCCCATCGATGAAGATATGCAGGATCATTCCAAATTCAGGTTAGGCGTTGTTTTGCGGGGCGGGGGAGGCGGCATGAGCGTCCGCCTTGTAGAGGATTCTCTGGCAGCTTTCGCATTGGACGATTCTTTCGGCGCGGATCACGTCGATGATGATCTGTTGGGGCAATGTCATCCCGCAGCCGCCGCAACTGCCGCCGCTGACGGCGACCATGGCCACCCCGTGCTTCCTTTTGCGCAGGTTGTCGTAGCGCTGCAGCATCTCCTCCGGGATTCCGGCCAATTTCCCCTGCCGCACGTCGCTTTGGGCGGCGAACTCCAGCTCCAGACCTTTCTTTTGCTCTTCCAGACCGAGGATTTTTTTGCCGCAATCGGCTTCCAGGTCCTTGAGCGATTGCTTGATCTTTTTTTCTTCCTCTCCCAAATCGTCGATGTCCTCCATCAAATTCAAAATGCCGTCCTCGCACACGCTGACGGCGTCTTTGGCCTTGGCGATTTCGCTCATCAGGGCCTTGTAGGCGTTGTTGGATTT
>MGUX01000054.1:2723-6720 GCA_001800185.1 Elusimicrobia bacterium RIFCSPLOWO2_12_FULL_59_9 | reverse complement strand
ATAGGCCTCCGTCTGCGTCGCATCCCGTTCGATGCGCACCATTCCCGTGTAAATCGAGCGCGCCTGTCCCTGCAAAGCAGTGCGATAGAGAAGATCGCTGGTCGTGTGTTTTCCGAGGTGATGCTGCTTGGTATTTAAGTCGAAATGCTGTTTTCCGCCGCCGAAAACCAGCCCAAATATCTCGCTGCGCGCTCCTTGGCCGGAGAGGGAAACCTCCAAGTGACTTTTGTGGACGGCCGCGCCCAAGGCCACCGAAGAATGGCTCAGATGCGCATCGCGCTCAAGCCGGCAGCGCTCCAGGGAAAAATAGCCCGAGTCCGGCTCCAAATCTTCGCAAACGCTCACGTCCAAACGGGCGCCCGGCTCCAGCAAAACGTCCGAGCAAACGACGGAGCGTCCGGCCTTTCCAAAGTGCTCCCGCACGAGGGTCGACCGGCTTTCCGGCCCGGCCGCCACGATGAGACGGGGAAAGCTGTGGGTGGACGGGCCGGATTCTCCAAACCTAATCTCGATGGGCATCGGGACTTCCAGCCCGGGCGGGATATGCACGAAAACGCCTTGGCTCCAGAGGACTTGATTGAGCAGCTCGAGCTTGGCCAGGGGCCCGTCCGTTTTGGGCTCCAAGCAGGGCTCAATCCACCGGCCGTATTTTTGGAAAGCTTCCCGAAGGTCCTGGATCACCACGCCATGCCGCCGCAGCTCGTCGAGCTTGGGGACCAAAGAGGAGAGAGCCGCCGCGTCACCGGCGCCTCCGGGTCCCCGGAGCTCTGCGGAGGGGGCCGCCGCGTCCATCGGCCGTCCGGAGGCCAGAGCGGAGTCCGCCCGCCAAAAACTGAAATCATTCCGGCGCCAGGTTTCGACTTCCTTGGCGGGAGCGGGCGTGGCGTCAAAAACCTGCTTGGATTTGGATCTTAACTGATCCAGGCGCTTCAACTCTAAAGGAACTGCGGTGGCCATGCTTCGCCCCGGCCTCAGCCGACGGCCCCCTCCATCTCGAGCTGGATGAGCCGGTTGAGCTCCACGGCGTACTCCATGGGCAGCTCCTTGGTGAAAGCCTCAAAAAATCCGTTGACGATCAAAGTCGTCGCCTGGGACTCCGAAAGTCCGCGGCTCATCAAATAAAACATCTGATCCTCGCCGATCTTCGAGACCGTCGCCTCATGCTCGATGTTGACCCGGTCGCCTTCGATCTCCATGGTCGGATAGGTGTCGGATTGGGAGCGATCGTCCAAGATTAAGGCATCGCAGCGGACGTTGACCTTGACGTCATGCGCCTGGGGATAAACCTTCACCAGGCCGCGGTAGGTGGCCCGGCCTCCATCCTTGGAGATGGATTTCGACAGGATGGTGCCCGAAGTGTGCGGCGCCGCGAAAACGAGCTTGGCCCCGGCGTCCTGATGCTGCCCGACTCCGGCGAAGGCGCAGGAAACCACCTCGCCGCGCGCCCCTTCGCCCGTCATCACGACGCAAGGGAATTTGGTGGTCAGCTTGGAGCCCAGGTTGCCGTCCAACCATTCGACGATCGCGTCCTTTTGCGCCACGGCCCGCTTGGTGACTAGGTTGTAGACGTTGTTGGACCAGTTTTGAATCGTCGTATAGCGGATATGGGCGCCCGGCTTGGCGATCAACTCCACCACCGCGGAATGCAGGGAGTCCTGCGAATAGCTGGGCGCGGTGCAGCCTTCGATATAGTGCACGCTGGCCCCCTCGTCGACGATGATCAAGGTGCGCTCAAACTGCCCGGCATTCTTGGCGTTGATGCGGAAATAAGCTTGGAGGGGAACCTTGACCTCGACGCCTTTGGGAACGTAAATGAACGAGCCCCCCGACCACACGGCCGAATTCAAGGCGGCGAACTTATTGTCCATTTGCGGGATGATGGTGGCGAGATACTCTTTGACCAAATCCGGATGCTCCTTCAGCCCCGAATCCATATCGAGGAAAATGACGCCTTGCTTGACCAAGTCCTCGCGCAGCCTGTGATAGGCCGTCTCGGAATCGTACTGGGCGGTGACGCCCGCCAAAAATTTCTGCTCGGCTTCCGGAATGCCCAGCTTTTGGAAGGTATTCTTGATGGTTTCCGGGACGTCGGCCCAGTTCTCGGATTTTTTGTCGGTCGCCTTCAGGTAGTAGAAGATTTCGCCGAACTGGATTTTATTCAACAACACGACGTCGCCCCAATTGGGGAGGGGTTTTTTTTGAAAAATTTCCAGCGCTTCCAGGCGGAAGCGGAGCATCCAATCCGGCTCATTTTTATGCCAGGAAATCTGCTCCACCACCCGCTTGTCGATTCCCTTCTCCGCCTTAAAAATGAATTTCTCGGGATCGTGAAAGCCGTATTTGTCCTGGTAATTCTTGCCGATATCCAGCAATCCGCCTTCCTGAGACATGCGCTCTCCCGCCGCGACTACCGCGCGGCAGCCTCGCCGGCCAGATTCTTATCCAGCCAATCGTAGCCCTTCGCTTCCAGCTCATGCGCCAGTTCGGGTCCGCCGGAGCGCACGATCCGCCCATCCATAAAAACGTGGACAAAGTCGGGCTTTACATAATTCAAAATTCGCTGATAATGGGTGATGAGCACGATGGCGTTGTCCGGGCCGCGCAGGCGGTTGATGCCTTCGGCGATGACCTTCAGGGCGTCGATATCCAGTCCGGAATCCGTCTCGTCTAAAACGCTCAGCTTGGGGCACAACACCGCCATCTGCAAAATCTCCAGACGTTTTTTCTCCCCGCCTGAAAACCCCTCGTTGACGTAGCGCGTCGCGAACTCCGGCCCCATCTGCAGAGACGCCATCTTTTCGGTCAACAGCTTTCGAAACCCCTTGACGGCCGCCACCTCGCCCCGGATCGCTTTGAGCGCCGTCCGCAAAAAGTTCGCCACCGTCACCCCCGGGATCGCCGTCGGGTATTGAAAGCCCAGAAAAATTCCGGCCTGGGCGCGCTGGTGGGTCTTGAGCGCGGCGATGTCTTTGCCCTCATAAAAAATATGTCCCTGAGTGGTCTGAAACTTCGAGTTTCCCATCAAAACATGCGAAAGCGTGCTTTTGCCCGAGCCGTTGGGCCCCATGATGGCGTGAACTTTTCCCTTTTCCACGCTCAGGGAAACGCCTTTCAAAATCGGCTTATTTTCAACCGAAACATGCAAATTATCGATTATAAGCAGCTTTTCTGACATTTTGGACTCTCCATTCTAACCGGCGACCTATCGGGCCGGCAGTACAAGTATAATATACCTTACTAAATTAGTCAAGTTTAAAGAGTTGCAGGCTATTTGGCCTCGGGAACGGACGCCTGCGGCGCCGGCTCCGCAGATGGCTCCGACGCCGCTGGAACCGCGGCTTCCTCCGAAGTCCCAGGGGAACTCGACTCGCCGCTCTGCTGCTCCAATCGTCCCGTGTCTCCGGCGCTGGGCGGGGAGTCCGGCTGCGCCGAAGCCTCGGCGGCCTCCTCCGTTTCCAAAGCTTTGGCTTTGAGCGCTTCCAAATTCGGCATATCCTCAAGGGCTCTTAGACCGAAGCGCCTCAAAAATTCCGGCGTCGTTTCGTAGAGAAGAGGGCGGCCGATCGCCTCCTTTCGTCCCGCGATTCGAATGAGCTTTTTTTCCAAGAGACGCTCCAGGGCGGAAACGGCTTCCACCCCCCGGATTTCCTCAACCTCCGCCCGGGTGATGGGCTGGCGGTAGGCGATGATCGAAAGGGTCTCCAAACTGGCCGCCGAAAGCCGGGCGGTCATTTTGCTTTGGTAGAGCTTGCGAACCCAGGGGCCGAATTCCGGCCGGGTCGCCATTTGAAAGCCGCCCGCCACTTCAACCACCTGCAGGGGGCTCTTGCGGTCCTGATGCTCCTTTTGGAGGAGGCGGACGCACGACTCGATTTCCGCCTCCGTTCCGCGGCCCAGAATTTCAACCAAGCGTTTGAGCGGAAGCGGGTATTCGGCGATAAAAAGCAGCGTCTCGACTATGTCCTTCATTTCCTCTGCGTTCACCCCTGCACCTCCT
>MGUX01000054.1:0-2713 GCA_001800185.1 Elusimicrobia bacterium RIFCSPLOWO2_12_FULL_59_9 | reverse complement strand
CTCCGCCGCCGTTTCCGGCTCCTTTTTGTAGATGCGAATTTCACCGAAGGACTGCATTTGGCGGGCGAAGACTTTCTGCAAGCGGACCAGCTCCAAAAGGGCGAAGAAACAGGCGACGAAGCCCGCCAGCTTTCTCTCCCCCGAGAAGAACTCCTCGACCGTGATGTAAGACCGGCCGCCTTCGTCCTTTCGCGAAGTTTCCAAAAGCCCGAGCAGCTTGTCTATTTTGGTTTCTACGGGAAACTCCTCGCCTTCGATCACCGCCCGGTCCACGTCGGAGCGGTCCAAAATCTTGCGAATGCTGGCCAGCAGGTCAAAGAGTTTGACTCCAAGCTCCTTCTCATCCTCGCGGAAGCGGGGCGACTGCCGGAAATAAACGTCGCGATGGCTTTCCTGCTGGGATTCGAGAAATTTGGCCGCATCCTGGAATTTCTGGTATTCCAAAAGCTTGTCGATGAGCTCCTGGCGGGGATCGCCCCCCTCTTCCTCTCCCGGAGGCGTCGGTAGAAGCATTTTGGCTTTGATTTGCATGAGGGTGGCGGCCGTCACCAAAAACTCGCCCGCCAACTCGAGGTTGAGGTCCTTCATCAATTCGAGGTAGGTCAGATACTCGCGGGTAATTTCGGAGATCGGGATGTTGTGGATGTCCAGATCATTCTTCTTGATGAGATAGAGGAGCAGGTCCAGGGGCCCCTCGAAGATATCCAGGTGCACCTCATAAGCCGCATTCGCGTCCATAGAGCCTCTTTATCCCCAATTCCCCAACTGGGGAAATCCCTGCGCAGCGCGCAGGACGGGCTTCGCCCTGGGTTACCTCGTTTAGCGTTGTCGCAGAGCGCCAACGCTGCACGCCCTGCGGGGAATTCTGCCTCAACTGCAGAATTCAGGTTAATCGGTCAAATGCATGGCGCGGCGAACTTGCGCCATGGTCTTCTCGGCGGCCGCCTGGGCTTTTTTGCGCCCCGACTCCAGTATCTCGTCGACGGCCCCCGGCCGGGCCTCCCACTGCCGCCGCTTTTCCCGGAACGGCGCAATGACGGCTTCCATGGACCCGGCCAAATCCTTTTTGCATTGGACGCAGCCGACCGCTCCGTCGCGGCATTCCTGCTCCCGAGTCGCGGCGAACGGGCTGTAGAGCTTGTGCATCGCGTAGACCACGCAGCCTTCCGGATGGCCCTTGTCGTTTTGCCGGATTTTTGCCGGATCGGTGAACATCCGGCGGATTTTGGCCTCCAGCGACCCCGCCGTTTCTCCGAGTTCTATGGAGTTGTCGTAAGATTTCGACATCTTTCTCCCGTCGATTCCGGGAACCTTGGGCGCCGGAGTCAGCAGGGCCTGAGGCTCCGGCAGCACTTCTCCATAAATGGAATTAAATCGCCTGGCGATTTCGCGGCTCAATTCCAGATGCGGCAGCTGATCCTCCCCCACCGGCACGTGCGTGCCGCGATAGAGCATGATGTCGGCCGCTTGCAGCACCGGATAGCCCAGATGGCCGAAGTCTATTTTACTGACCTCGTTGTCCGAGCCGTCTTGGATGAGCCCCATTTCCCGGGCCTGCTCCTTGACCGTCGGATTGCGCAGCAGCCAGGGCGTCGGCACGATCATCGACAAAAGCAAATGCAGCTCGGCATGTTCTTTGACCTGCGATTGCGTGAACATGACGCACTTTTCCGGATCCAGGCCCGCCGCCAGCCAATCGAGCACCATCTCGCGGCAATGGCTCCGGAGATTTTTGGAATCGCGGTAGGAGGTGGTCAAAGCGTGCCAGTCCACCACGATGAAATAGCACTCGCAGCGGTCCTGGAGCTCCACCCAATTTTTGAGCGCGCCCCAGTAGTTCCCGAGCTGAAGCCTGCCGGTCGGGCGCATCCCCGAAACGATGATTTGCCTGGTTTTCTTCGCCTCGGTCATGCCGTCCCCTACATCAAGCCCAAACCCTGAAAAACCGACATCATCATCTCCACCGGCGGAACGATGAACATGCTCAATATGCCCGTCATCATCAGAAAAATCAATATGATAAATCCGTACGGCGCGTGGGACTCATACGCCTGGGACCACTGCTCCGGCAGAATTCCGCTGAGCACCTTGCTCCCGTCCAAAGGGAAAACAGGAATCAAATTAAAAAACGCCAGATAGAGATTGAGGATGACCGCGAACCTGAAAATATTGGCCAACAGCAACTTAAAATCAACCGGCAGAACATATTGGGCGTAATTCATCCGAAAAAAAACGGCGGCTACCGCAGCCAGCGCAATATTGGAAAGCGGGCCGATGAAAGCGACCTTCACCATATCGGCGCGCGGGTTGTCGAGACGGTTGGGATTGACCGGAACCGGCTTGGCCCAGCCGAAAACCGGGGCATGGCCCAGGATGCACAACACGGGAAAAAGGATGGTGCCGACCGGGTCTACGTGAGGAATGGGATTGAGCGTGATGCGGCCGGAAAGGGAAGCCGTGTCGTCTCCCTTATAGAAAGCCATCAAACCATGCGAAATCTCATGAATAATGACGGAAAAAAACAAAATCGGCAGCTGAATAATCCAGTCCATTTCCAGTCATTGTACTAGTTTCTCAGAAGAGAAAACAACTAACCCGAATTCCCCAGTTGGATCAAATCTTTTTAGACACTTCCGGGTTTGCCGTGGGTAGCCGTCGATTAAGATAAAATGGTGGCCTCGCAAGGAGGCCGCCATGCAAGACACAGCGCTCT
>MGUX01000053.1 GCA_001800185.1 Elusimicrobia bacterium RIFCSPLOWO2_12_FULL_59_9 | reverse complement strand
GGTGATCGTTCAAACGCTCCGGGATGCGGGCTTTGAAGTCATTTACACCGGCATACGGCAGACGCCGGAGATGATCGCCCAGACCGCTCTCCAAGAAGACGTGGACGCCGTGGGCCTTTCTCTCCTGTCCGGCGCCCATATGACCCTGTTTCCGAAAGTGGCCGATTTGCTCAAAAAAAACGGCATGGAGGATGTTTTGATTTTTGGCGGCGGGATAATTCCCGACGAGGACGTCCCCAAGCTCAAGCGCAAAGGCATCCGCGCCATCTTTGGGTCGGGGACGCCCACCCAAAACATCGTTGATTATCTCAACGCTTATTTTAAAAAAAAGTGATCTCCACTTCGCACTCTCTGGTTCAAAAGATCACCCAATCCGATCATGCCGCGACCGCGCGAGCCCTATCCATCGTGACCGATGAAGAAGCGGGCTACGAAGAGCTTTCCCGCCGCCTTTTCCCTTTTTCCGGCAAATGCCATAAAATCGGCCTGTGCGGCCCTCCCGGAAGCGGCAAGAGCAGCCTCATCAACGAGCTCCTCCCGCTTTTCAGGGCGCAAAACCTGCGCGTGGGGGTGCTGGTCGTCGACCCCTCCAGCGCGATGAGCGGCGGCGCCTTCCTGGGCGATCGCCTCCGGATACAGCGCCACGCCTTGGATGAAAGAATCTTCATACGCAGCCTGGCCTCGCGGGGCAGGGTGGGCGGAATCCCGGCCTCCATTTTCGGCGCCATCCACGTTCTGGAAGCCTTCGGCAGCGACAAAATCATCATTGAAACGACCGGAACGGGACAGGACGAGGTCGACATCGCCGAAGTGGCCGACACCGTCGCCTACGTCACCACTCCGTCTTTGGGCGACGAAATCCAGGCGATGAAAGCCGGCGCGATGGAAATCGCGGATATTTTCGTGGTGAACAAGGCGGATCTGGCCGACAAGGATAAAACTCTCGCCGACCTCAAAAAGGCTCTCGGGCTTTTGCCGGAGTCAACCAACGGTTGGAAGCGTCCCGTGCTGCCTGTCTCGGCCAAGCTCAACGAAGGCCTGCCGGGCCTGCTGCAAGCCTGCGCCGACCACTGGCGGCATTTGAGCTAGAGCGGCCATAGGCAGCAAAGGCTTCGACGACAGTTGGCCAAGGAATTAAGCCTCCACATGGAGAGAAAAATCCTTCAGAACGCGCTCGGCCGCATCAAGGCCGAGCACATAGAAATGCTGGTGGACCGGCAGGCCGATCCCCTTTCGCTGGCCAAGCGCCTGCTGTGGGACTCTTTGGCGGCGCAGCCCCGAAAACACTCCCGGCAGGAAGGGAAAAATGCGAAGATTGGATCACGTCGGAATCGCCGTTGAAAAAATAGAAAAAGCCCTGCCGTTCTATCAAACGGTCCTGGGGCTGAGCGCCGGCCCCGTGGAAGAGGTGGCCGGGGAGAAAGTCCGAGTCGCTTTCATGGATCTGGAGGGCGCTCGCTTGGAGCTTTTGGAGCCCGCCGGCGCCGGAGGCCCGATCTCCAAATTTTTGGACCGCCGCGGGCCCGGATTGCACCATTTGGCTTTCGCCGTCCAAGACGTCTCCGGCGCGGCCGAGAAGAGCCGGACGGCTGGGTTTCCTTGCGTCGCTCCAGGGCTCCGGACCGGCTCCCGCGGCCGGCGCGTCTGTTTTCTTGATCCCCGCGCCACCCACGGCGTTCTGATCGAGCTGGTGGAGGCCGGCGCCGGGTAAAATTATGGAAAAAACAAGGGACCTTACTGAGCGCACCCAAGCGCTCAAAACTCCCGACCCCGTGAGGGCCAAATCCCAGCGGGCGAAGGGAAAATGGCTGGCGCGCCAGCGCATGGAGTATCTGCTCGATGAAGGCAGCTTCCAGGAGCTCGACCTCATGGTTCAAAGCCAGTGCGCCGACTTCGGGCTTTCTGAAAAAAATCTCCCCGGAGACGGAGTCATCACCGGGTTCGGAAAAATCAACGGCCGGGACGTATGCGCGTTTTCCCAGGATTTTACGGTGCTGGGCGGGGCGCTCGGCTTGGCGCACGCCAAAAAAATCTGCAAAATCATGGATTTAGCCGTCGAAAACGGCGTTCCCGTGATCGGCATCTGCGACTCCGGAGGCGCCCGGATACAGGAAGGCGTCGACAGCCTCGGAGGCTACGCGGAGATTTTTTACCGCAACGTCCAAGCCTCCGGGAGAGTTCCGCAGATCACGGCCATTCTGGGGCCCTGCGCGGGCGGCGCGGTCTATTCGCCGGCGATGACGGATTTCGTTTTCATGGTCGAGGGCTCCAGCTACATGTTCATCACCGGTCCCGAGGTGGTCAAAGCCGCCACCGGAGAGACGACCGACTTCGAAAAACTAGGCGGCGCTGCGGTGCATTCGCGGGTCAGCGGCGTGTGCCATTTCGTGGCCGGAAGCGAGCCGGACTGCTTTCGCCAAATACGGAGCTTGCTGGATTACCTTCCCCAAAACTGTTTCCAAACGGCCCCGCGGCGCGCGACGCGCGATCCGCAGACCCGGCTCAGCCCGAGGCTGCAAAGCCTCTCTGAAGGCGACCCAAAAAAACCCTACCCCGTGCAATCGGTCGTCCGCGAAATCGCCGATGAAGGAGAGTTTCTCGAGGCGCACAAGAACTTCGCGCCGAACCTTGTGACCGGTTTTATCCGCTTAAACGGCCGCTCCATCGGGGTGGTGGCCAACAACTCCCAGCACCTGTCCGGGGCCCTGGATATCGCGGCCAGCGAAAAGGGCGGGCGTTTCGTTCGTTTTTGCGACGCATTCAACATCCCGCTTTTGACTTTGGTGGACGTGCCGGGCTACTGGCCGGGACTCGAGCAGGAGCGCGGGGGCATCATCCGCCACGGCGCCCAGCTGCTGTACGCCTACTGCGAGGCCACGGTGCCCAAAGTGACGGTCATTTTGCGCAAAGCTTACGGCGGGGCCTATGACGTGATGGGCTCCAAGCACATCCGCGCCGACTTCAATTTTGCCTGGCCCAGCGCGCAAATCGCGGTCATGGGTCCCCAGGGAGCGGTGAATATTTTATACGCCAAGGAAATCCGGCAGTCCAAGGACCCGGAGCGAGCGCTCGGCGAAAAGCTCAAGCAGTACGCCGACCACTTTACCACCCCCTATATCGCCGCCAAACGCGGCTATATCGATGAGGTCATCGCCGCCAGGCAGACGCGAATGAAGGTGATCCGCGCCTTCGATTTTCTTGCGAACAAAAAAACGTCTGCGCCGGAAAAGAAACACGGCAATATACCCTTGTAAGGAGGAGGCTCTATGGCACGAAAAAAGATCACGGTCGTCGGCGCCGGAAACGTGGGCGCGACTTTGGTGCAGCGATTGGCGGAAATGGAAGTGGGCGACATCGTGGTGGTGGACATCCCGGAGATGGAGGGCATGCCCGCGGGAAAAGCCCTCGACATCTTGGAATCGGGCCCGGTTTACGGCTATGATTCCAAGGTCGTCGGCGCCACAGACTATGAGCCGACCGCCGGCTCAGACATCGTCGTCATCACGGCCGGCTTGCCGCGCAAACCCGGGATGAGCCGCGATGACCTCTTAAAAACCAACGCCAACATCGTCAAGAGCGTCACGCTGGAAGCGGCCCGCAAATCCCCAAACAGCATCCTCATCATCGTCTCCAACCCGTTGGACGCCATGTGCCAAGTGGCCTTAAAGACCAGCGGTTTCCCCAAGCACCGGGTCATCGGCATGGCGGGAGTCTTGGACTCGGCCCGGATGAAAACCTTTCTGGCGGAGGCCTTGAATGTGTCCGTGGACAACGTCCAAACCCTCGTTCTGGGCGGCCACGGGGACACCATGGTGCCCATGACTCGCTTCTGCACCGTGGCGGGAGTCCCGGTGGGCGAACTTCTGCCCCAGGATAAGCTCGACGCCATCATCCAGAGGACGCGCGACGGCGGAGCCGAAATCGTGAAGCTCCTGAAGACGGGAAGCGCCTATTACGCTCCCAGCGCCAGCGTCGCCGAGATGGTTGAGGCCATCCTCAAAGACAAGAAAAAGATCATGCCTTGCGCCGCCTATTTGGAAGGTGAATACGGCATCGAGGGCATTTTTGTGGGGGTGCCGGTCAAGCTGGGCGCGCGCGGCATCGAGCAGATTCTTCAACTCAATTTGACCGTTAACGAGCGCGTCGCGCTTCAAAAATCATCCTCCGCGGTCAAGGAGTTGTGCGCCGCTCTGCCCGCCTAAGCGACGGGAACGGCGCCGTGCTGCGGCCGCCGCGTTGCATTCCAACGCAGGCTTGACTGCATTGGTGAAAAAGGTTACCATTTCGGCATCCCGGCTGCCGCATTGCCGGGCGAGAATTTTCCCAAGGAGCTGCCATGAAGGACACTAAATTCAATTGGACCGGCCGGTTGAGAGCGGGGGCTCTCGCGATTTTATTGTTGGGGTGCGCGAATTTGAACGTCCGCGCCGACTCCTTCAAGGACTTCAAGTCCAACATTTCCCAAAGCGCCCTGAAACCGTTTGCGAAGGATATCGGCACTTTGGTGGGGTCCAACAAGGCCCACCTCGGCCGCATTCTGGGGTTCCCCGGCTTTGAGGTCTCCATCAAAGCCAGCGCCATCATGAAGCCTGACCCGAACAACGCGGTCTTAAATAGCGCCGGCGTCAAAGCTTTCGGCTTGCCCTATATCCAGTTGGACCTGGGTCTGCCGCTTCAAATCGACGCCTTCGTGCGCGGCATTTCATTTTCGAATTTCACGATGGCGGGCGGCGGGCTGCGCTTCAGCATCTTCAAATTCATGGACGTGCCCTTGGCCCCCCAGCTTCTGGTCGCGGGCATGGCCAATTCCGTCTCGCATGACTTTTTTTCGGCCACGCACTTCGGCGCCGACGCCGTCATGTCCCTCAACATTCCGATCATCAAGCCGTATATGGCCGTGGGAGTGGATCGCACGCGCCTGCGCATCAAATCCGCCAACACCCTTTCTTTGGTGGGATTGACCGCGAGCGCCACCGAACCCCGCTTTACCCTGGGGATCAACCTCAAGCCGCTTCCGCTGGTTTATCTTTACGGCGCGTACACCAGGACTCATAAGGTCAACGCCATCGACAGCGGCGTCTCCCTTAGATTTTAAATTTCCCCTTAAAATCTCTCTCCAGCTCGCGGCGCACCGCGCGCGCTCGCAATTCTTGCCTTTTGTCCGGGCCCTGTTTGCCCTTGCACACCGCGATGCGAACCTTGGCGAAGCCGCGCCGGTTGAAATACATCTCCAACGGGATGAGGGTCACCCCTTTGGGCTGTCCGCTCAACCTTTTAATTTCTGTTTTATTCAAAAGCAATTTTCGAGTCCGGCTCGGATCCAAGCTTTCGAAGGCGGTCTGCTGGTACGGGGTGATATGGACATTGTGCAAAAACACCTCTCCATCGTCGACGCGCGCGAAACTGTGCTCCAAAGTGGCCTGCTTGGCGCGCAGCGATTTGACCTCCGGCCCCTTGAGGCAGATGCCGGCCTCCAAAGTATCCAAAATGTGATACTCATGCCGCGCCTTGCGGTTGGTCGCTACGGTTATATTTTCCAATTCCTTCTTCATCTGTGAATGTACCTACTTGAAGGACGTCTGGATTAACTTTATCGACGCCGTGTCCATTGGCTTGTCAGGATCATGATAAGGCAAAAATGCGGACCTGCTGACGTATACTTCGTTGGGATTAACCATGCCTTCATACGTCAGAGTTATAAACAATCCACTATTCTTAAATTTGTCTTTGGCGTTCAATAGTTTAAGTAATTTTTCGCCTGACATGGTAAAAGAGAATGGCTTAATCTCACCTGGCCCTATTGCAAAATCATTTCCCTCGCGATCTACACAAAGGTAGATCTGTGGATCCACCGGATGGGCATGCGGGAGATTCGTTGTGCAATTCTTCTGGGATTCTGTACCTTTTAAAGCTTCCTCGCTGAGCCCCGCACTCTTATTAACGGCATTCCATAAATATTGAGTTTCATAGTAGTCAATGGATTCACCGTCCGCCACCACAACAATGGAGCGGTAAAGGTGAATCGCCGGAGTTTTGCCACTATTATTAACTTTAACTGTCCATTCAAACTTATTTTTTACGATATTTTCCTCTGTTGTATCATGCCCCTTACCATTCTTTGGCTTTCCCTCAATATCAAGTGACAAATAGGGACGCATTTCCAAGTTGGCAAGGTCCTTCTGAAGTTTGGCTTGCGTCTCGGAAACCTCACGCTGCAAATCAATCATTTGCCGCTGAATTGTGTTCTGATCACGCGAAATTCCTATTTGTAGACACAAAACGTATACCATCGCAGCAGTTAGGAATAGCTGGATCACATGCCCATTAGGCTCGATAAACTTCTTAATAAAGTTTCGTAATTTTACGATTGAAACAGTACCAAAACTTCCTACTACCGCCATTACAAGCCGGATGGTGGCTTTGCACCTAAAACAAAGGGAGCCGATTTTTGAAGACATACGTCTAAAAGTGCTGAAATGATTGCGGTCTTTTTACCACCGACTTTACCAGACCACACCTCTTATACTACACTAAAGACGGCCTTTTAGGCCAATATTCTCAGTTGGTGATACTTTTTACCGATCTGAATCTGGTTATGGCATCGACGAGAATCGATGTCGCCAAAGGACTAATCGGCAGGGCGCGAGTATCGGTGGCGGCATGGCCCGCCATCCTTAATAGGGTACAGGCACCGAGCATTCTCGGTGCCGCCATAGGGGCGGAAGCCCCTTGGGGAGCGTCCCCGCGTGTTCCGCCAAAGCGGGGATTTCAATCCGAGAACTGAGCCGAAGGCGAGGCTCGCAGGACGCGACAGATGGGCAGGTGGCGGAACTGGCAGACGCGTACGGCTCAGGACCGTATGGTCGAAAGGCCTTGGGGGTTCAAGTCCCCCCCTGCCCAATTTTTTCTTCTGAGGGCTGCCGGCAGCCGTATCCACAGATGCTTCCCCTTCGCTTGAGAAATGAGCTTTTCGCCTTGTTTCAATCCGCCTTGGCGGACGCTGAGCGCGCACGGTGCTTCGATTGGCTGGCGCTGTTCCTGAGGCTGTGCCGCCGGCGGCGGGAACCGCGCGTGCCGCTGTCTCAATTGCTCCTGCACGGGCAAGAAAAACATGGGCTCCACCGGAAGGCCCTTGACACTCTTTTGGCGACCGGAAATATTTTGACCAGCTCTAACTTCCCCCCCATTTTGTCTTTGAGGTCCAGCGGCGAACTTAAGTATCTTGAGGACCGGCTGCCCCGATTTCAAAAGGTCCTGCCGCAATGCGTCCCGGCAAAAAGCTTCGAGGCGCCCCTTCTCCGGGTTGTCCGCATAGCCCAGCATCTATTCAATCAAGGCCTTTTCTTCGACTGCCATGAATACCTGGAAAAAGCCTGGAAAAGCGAACGCGGCCCCGTCAAGATTGCGCTCCAAGGACTCATTCAAGCCGCGGCGGGCTTCCACAAACTGGAGCTAAACTCTTCCAAGGGTTGCATGGAACTGTTGCTCAACGCATCCAAAAAACTTCAGACAAGCGGCACTCTTTGCGGCGCGAATCTGCGGCCTTTCGCGGCCCGCCTGCAAAGCGCCGCCCAGTCCATCCGGCGGGGAGATTTCCGGCGGCAAAGCTTTCCCCGCATGGAACTGCCCCCAATTTAAAGCGCAATCCTTTTTTATTCTATTTCACGTCGGAACGGCCTGCGGCTTTTTTTAAGAATTGCAGCGCTTGTTTTTCGGCTTCGGCGAGCTTATCGGCCGGCATCGCCGGACCGATTTTATTGACGACGGCGTCGGCCTCTTCATGCCCCTGCATTTGGGCCAGGACCAGCCACTTGTAGGCCTCCACCAGGTTGGTCGGCACTCCCTGGCCTTTGCCGTACATCAGAGCAAGCTCGTACTGGGCCCGGGGAAGTCCCTGCTCGGCGGCCTGCTGATACCATTGAGCGGCCTGCTTGAAATCCTGCTTCACCCCCTGCCCTCGGAAATAGCGGTTGCCCAAATTATATTGCGCCTGGTTAAATCCCTGTTGGGCCGCTTTTTCATACCACTTTGCGCTTTGCTCGTAGCTCTGGGCGACTCCATCGCCTTTGTCATATTTAAGGGCCATTTGGAATTGCGAGTCGGCGTCTCCCTGGTCCGCCGCCTTCTCGAACCATTTTGCCGCCTCCGCTGGGTTGCGCTTAACACCCAGGCCCCGGTCGTAAAACAGCCCCAAATTGTACTGCGATCCCACATGTCCTATTTCGGCCGACGCATGGAACCATTTTGCGGCCTCCGGATAATTCCGGGGCATGCCTCTGCCGTCCAGAAAAAGCACTCCCAGAGCGTGCTGCGATTCCATGTGCCCTTTTTCCGCCGCCTGGCGAAGCCATTGCGCGGACTTGCCGTAGCTCTGTTCGACCCCCAGGCCCTTGTCGTATAAGCCGGCGAGGAGATACTGGCTCTCCACGTCGCCCTTTTGGGCGGCCTCGGAAATCCATTTGGAGGCTTCATCGAATTGATTTTGAGTGAAGAAGAGGAGGCCGATCTGCACCTGCGCTTTAAAGTTGCCTTGTTCCGCCGCCTTCCGGTACCACACGACGGCCTGATTCAAATCTTTGGGGACTTTCACTCCATCCTCCAACATTTTCCCCACATTCAATTGTGATTCGGCATCTCCCCGTTGCGCGCTTCGCAGCGCAATCTTGAATTCAATTTTCCCCTTGACGGCCCTGTAGGCTGATTTTACCGCGGGCACGCGCGCCAAAAGAAAGCACAAACCCGCGAGCAAAAAGGCCGACAAAATCCACTTACGGGGCGCCGGAGGCCGAATCAGCTTCAATGGCATGCATACTTTCTAACAGGTTTTGAACCAATTTGCAACATTTTTTTCCGCGAGAACTTTTGCGGGGCGAACTGTCACCCAAATAGAACCGGCCATCCGTTTTTGATAAAATAGGCATAGGAGCGGAGGATCGGCCGCCGTGGTTTGCGGTTCCCCGAGAGGGTTGGGGAGGGATCGATGGAAACGGACAAAAAAACCATTTTAGTGGTTGAAGACGAACTTGGAATCCGGGAACTCTTGAAATTCATTCTCGAAAAAGCGGGTTACCGCGTGTTGGTCGCCGACGATGGGCTCAAAGCGGTGGTCTGCATCCAGGAAAAGAGTCCCGATATGATTCTTTTGGACGTCATGCTGCCTGGAATCGACGGGATGGAGGTCTGCCGCCAGGTG
>MGUX01000052.1 GCA_001800185.1 Elusimicrobia bacterium RIFCSPLOWO2_12_FULL_59_9 | reverse complement strand
ATCATCGTTCCCGAGCACACGTCCTTCATGCTCGCAGGAACTTTGTAGCAGTTTTTAGATTTTAACGCAAGAGAAAAAAAGGCGGCTGTAGAACTAGTCAATGTTCCTTCCCTCAAAAAGGAGGCTGGACGCCTCAGTCTCATGGCTGCGGAAGGCCGAAGCAAGCGTGAGATACTCTTTGCTGCACAATTTCTCTCACAACCGAAGTGGCAATCGGTCCCCGCCGTGTCAGAGCCTTCCGCACCAACGCGTCAGATTTTTATTTCTGATTGGCTGCAGTCGGAGTTGCTCGGCATCGCCTCCTTCATGTCATCGGAAGGCCCGATCGCAGAGCAGGAGATCCGAGCACTCTCATCGGCCCCAGAGACACGCCTTCGCGATCTAGGGAGGCTGCTGGAGGCTCGCTCGGCAAAGATAAGAGGCGAGGAGGCAAAAGCGCGACAACTGTACACCCAACTTTCCGAAACGGCCATTGAAGAGTTCAGGGCCGAGGCGCTAATGGAGCTTGAGAATGAAGCACGCTAAACAAGAGGCCGACCTCAAGATTCTGGAGGAGTGGCGCCTATCACGAAAGAAGAGGCTGTCCAAATCGACTCGCCAAGCACTCAGCAGGGTCATGCTCACGCCTGAGTTAACCCAGAGATTCGTGGAGTCGCATCGAGCCGACTACGAGAGAAACTCGCACGCAGACCGGGCGCTGGAGGAGTGCCTGGTCGGTCTCTGTCTCCGTAAGCGCGGTGCTGGGGATACGCCAATTGACCTGCTATGCAACCTAATCGAACTTCGCTCGGGCGACCGACTAGCCAAGGCGGTCCGCCACCTGCTCTTCTTTGCGAAGAAGAAAATCACCGACGAGGATATTTGGGCCGCTCTGAGCGATGTGCCCGAGCCTGACGCGGATAACGAAATCGCGATCATTTCCCGCCTGCTCGCGCTAAGCCCGGATACCCATTTCCGCCTGCTTGCTGGGATCGAGAAACTGTCCGGACCACAACAGCTAGTACGGCTGCGATGGCTGCTGTCTCTCCTGAAGCAGCTCCCGAAGGGAACGCTAAGCCGGAAACCAGGCCTGCGCGCTAGCCTTCTTCTGGTCCGAACAGTCGCCGACAGTGCTGAGAGAGAAAGGACGTCCCAAGACGAGTTGTCAAAGCTTCGGGAGAGGATTGCTACCACCACAGAGGAAGCGACGAAACTGCGGGCCGATCTCAAAGAGACAACCCGCCGAGCGACAGAAGCAGAGGCTACCGCGGCCACCCTCCAAGCTGAGGTAAATGGCCGGACCGCGCAGGTTCAAAGAGAACGGCAGAGCTTCGAGACAACTAACCGCTATGAGAAAAATCGCCTTCGTGCCGAGATTCGCGACTATTTTGAAAAGGCTATCCAACCGAACTTGCACGACATCGAAACGACTTTAAAATCGTATGAGGCGAAGGACCCTGGGGTTTCAGCGCTTGCCCTGGCGATAACCGAAAAGCTGTCGCGTGCGACAAAGAAGCTCCTGGAGCAACTAAAGGATGAATGACGTAGGCATCGACTTCGGCACGACCAATTCATGCGCCGCCGCCTATGTTCCAGGGGTGGCCGAACCGGTCTTTGTTCCCCCAGTAAACCCTCTTCCTTCCATTGTTTTGTATTCGGGCGAGGAAATTGTCGTCGGCAACATCGCACGGAAGAGATGGGTCGAAGGCAGCGGGTCATCGGGACAAACGGGGGTCCCTTCGGTAAAACGGCTCATGTGGGGAAAGTACCTCGACGTACATCTGCACTCGGGAGACAACGTCTCCGTTACGGATGTGGCGGCCAGAATTCTATCGGAAATCCACACGCAGTACAGAAAGGCGCTCGGGGCAGACATCGGGGAAGCCGTCATCGCCGTACCAATCGGATTCCGCGCGGAACAGCGAAAACTCCTCCGAGAAGCCGCGACTAAAGCCGGCATAGGGGTGAAAACGTTCATCCACGAGCCGTTTGCCGCCGTGCTTCCAATTATCGCTGAAAAACCCGACGGACACTATCTCGTGTTCGACTGGGGCGGCGGCACGCTAGATATCACCATGGTCGCAAAGGACGGCAACATATTCGGGGAAGTCGCCGTTGGATCTCTCAATGACGTGGCTGGCGACGAATTCGATAGAATTGTGGCGTACAAGGTTGCCCGGCGATTCTTTAACGAACTCGCCATGACTGCTGGTCTCGAGGCCCTTTCCGCTCCAATGCGCGAGCGCCTTCGGATTCAATGTGAGGCCGCAAAGAGGGATCTGAGCGACCGCGATGAAACTACCGTTACGATTCCCCTTTTCTTCAAAGGAAGGCCTCTTCTGCAAAAGATCACGCGCGCATCTCTGGAGGATTGGATCGACAAGGAATTGGAGAAGGGAATCGTTGAGCTTCTCGCCACTTTCGAAAGATCAGGGGTAGAAGCGGCAAGTATTCGGGAATTGATCATGGTTGGTGGCACGTCGAAGATTCCGCTGCTCAAGAAGAAAGCTGAGGCCTTGATGCCGTGCAAGGTGACGCTTCCCCCACGGTCAGAATTCCTGATTGCCCAAGGTGCCGCCTGGGCGTCTAAGATGGCGGCTGGGCTCGTGCTCGCCGCCGATCTTCAACTTCGCATCCCGTCTCCGAAGGCTTCGGTAGAGTCGGCTCTTATCACTATTTTGAAGCGCGGCGACAGGGTCGGCTATGGAGGCGTTCGCGTCGAACGGGAATTTTACTGCACCGACTGGTCAAACCGGGAGTTGCGTCTGGCCCTTTGCCTCGACGGCCAAACCCATCGAGTCCTCAAGTGGCAAATCCCAGAAGACGCCATTCTCAGATTAGTGAAAGACGGCGGCTACCCTAGACCGAAGCGCTTTCCGCTGAAGATCTTCTTTGAGATTGACGAGAACCTGGCCTTGAAGATCGCACCGCGGTTGCCTGGGCTTTCGCTCGAACCCTGCTTCCTGCAGGATTTGAGATTTGCCGTGAAGCTGAATTAGCGATGGAAGAAATTCCCTTCGGTGTAGACTTTGGCACGACCAACTCCTCCGCTGGTTTTTTCCAGTTCGGGAGCTCCACGCCACGCAGCACAAAGCTGGTGCCGTCACTCGTCTGCTACCAGGCCAATCGCGTCTTGGTGGGCCACAGCGTTAAAGAGAACTTCACTAGTCTTTGCGATAGCCCGGGAAATCTCGTCGTCAAATCGATCAAGCGACGATTCTTTGAGGACGCTTGGCAGGCCCAAGTCCCCTCTGGCGGTACAGTGACCGCCCACTTGGTGGCGGGCGAGATTCTTAAGGGACTCCAGCAGGAGGTCCAGCGGTCCGTTGGCTTACCCATCAAGAGAGCAGTCCTTACTGTCCCGCTCTTGTTCAAAGCGGAGCAGCGGCGACTGCTGCGCAAAGCCGCGGAGGATGCCGACATCGACGTGAAAGCCTTTATCCATGAACCATTCGCAGCACTAATCGGGGCGGTCGCAGAGCGCGGGGATGGAGTCTACGCTCTTCTTGACTGGGGAGGGGGCACGCTCGATGTAACCGTGGCCAAGAAGGAAGATTATATGGTCTACGAGTTGGGCCATCGAGGACTTAGCCGAGCCGGCGACGACATCGACAGAGCACTAGGCGATTTCCTCTTGAAAGATTCTAACGCCCGAATTCTCGATGGCGCCTCTCCATCAACCCGGGATCGTTTCCTCGCGGCGTGCGAGATAGCAAAGATAGAGCTGAGCGACTACGAGACTCATAAATTCCACATGCTTCTGGACGGCGGGCGGTCATTCCTGAGGGAGCTATCCCGCGCCGAATTCGAGAGCGTGAGCGAGCCGATTGTCGGCGAAGTGCTTGAGACATTGCAGGAGGTCATGAACGCGGCCCAGATCGAAGATTACAGCCTTTCCGCCGTGTTCCTGGCCGGCGGTTCCATGCAGATCCCCTTGGTTAGAAAACGGCTGGAAGAGCGGTTTGGAGGTAGGGTCGAACTCCTTGAACGGCCTCAGGAGCGCATTGCCGAGGGTGCTGCCATCGCGGCGAAGTTCGGCTTAGAGCCAGTTCTCTCGCGCCCCGTTGCGGTCGCCCTGGCGGAGCCTATGGGTAATGCAAGAACGTTCTTCCCTCTTCTAGAACGCGGACTGCCCCTAAATGACACTCTGCGAATAACCTCCGAGTTGAAGATCGCTTGTCAGGCCGGGAATCGCGAGGCGGGAAATTTGGTCCTCTATGAAGGAGAGTCTGCGCCCAGTTGGCTCTGCCGGTTCGAACGGAAGATCGCCGCGGCGACGATTCCGATTGTGAAGACCAATCTGCCGGCGAATTTCCAGGACACCGTTCGGCTAGAGTGCCGCTACATGGGACACGACGGCGAGCTTGTGGTCTTCGCAGATGCCAGGAGCCGAAATTCTCAGCAGCAGATTCCGCTCAATGACCTCTGCTATGGCGTAGACCTGGGGCCCTATGAAAAGCAACTTGTTCGTTGAATCGAATGTGATCCCCGCTGACGAACATCGCGACGACTACTGGTGCTTCTATCCAGGGTATTTTCTTTTTGCAATCGAGCCGGAGAATTGTCGCACCGCGAGTTGGACCGATTCCTTCTGTCGGCCCGAGCAAAAGCAGGAATGGTTGCTTGAGGCAGTCTGCGCGCGGTGCGGAAAGACCGAGGCCTGCAACTGCTGAGAATTGGGCGTCCAATTTCGCCGAATTCTGTCCAATTCGGCGAATTATGCTGCAAAGTAAAAGGCTTTCTAGCCTGAGTAGTTTCAGATTTTCTAGTCAATTCTGCCGGTAAATTGTAACTTCCGGAACGCGGCAAGCTACAAGCGGGCGTCCTCGATCCGCGCAATCCTTCGCACTCGACGCTCGGAGATCGAGCTTCTCTTAATGGTTTCGGCCAACGCAAGGATGTCGCGCCTGATTTCCAGCGCGAGGTTGAGCAGGTTAATGATGTGGGGTAAGTGGGTGGCGTTGATCCCGACCTCCTCGGCGAGGATGCTCTTCTGGCCCTTCCTGACGTTGAAGATGCCGAACAGACACTCGTATAAAGGCGGCGGACTCGGGTGGGGCCTGCGCCAGAATTTTCTAGAACTTCAAGTTGGGACGGATGAGGACTTGCGACTTGCTTCTTTGCCGGCCCTGGGCCAGGGCTCCGCTGTATTTGTCGAGTCCCTGCCACAAGTAGCCGAGGCCGATGCTGAAAGTCATCTTGCCGTTATAGAGCGGGAAATTCTTGTCGAGCATGAGGTAGTGGCTGATCGGGCTCAGACTTCTCTTGTCGAAGTCCACCCGGTACTCGATGCCGCTGCTTAAAAGAAAAGAGTACCGGCTTTTTTCGAAGTCGATGCGGTTTCTCCGGATGCCAAGGTAATAGGTGTCGGCAATTTCCCGGTTGGAATGGAACTTGCCTCCGCCGCGAAAGCTCCAGCTCATTCTCCTGCGGGCGGTTTCTTGGTCCCCTTTTATCTTCGCCTCCGCTTCCAGCCAATTGTCCGGGATCATGCGGCTTTCTAAAATGTGGTAGTTGCCGGCGCTGGCCAAATAGCCCACATAGCCTTTCTTCTTCCTGCGAAGCGACTGCTCCCCGGGGTTGAAATCGATCACCTTGCCCAGGAAAATGGAAAAAGCGTAGGGCTCCTCGAAACCGGCGGTCACCGCGTCCACCAGGTTCAAAGACGGCGTGGCCTGAGCTTGAGAGTAAAAATGCCGCGCGCGCTTGCGCACGGCGACGCCCGTGATGGGCAGCGGGTTGAGGCTGGCCTCCAGCACCAAAAACCTGGGCAAAAGAGCGCGAGTCAGCATCCCCCGGTAGGTGGTCATCTCCCCCTGCTCGACATCGGACTCCGTGGCGCCTTCCGAAAATGGAATCGTGAGCGCGACATCGCTGTAATAAGGATCGAGTTCGATGTCCACGTCCTTTAAGCCCAGGGCAAAAAGATCTCCCCCGCTTTTTAAAAGCAGCGCAACCGCAAAAACGGCGACCCAACGCGTCACCCTCATAACCAGCCCGGACACGGCCGCCGTCCATTCAAGCCGATTTTAGACGGCGAACCATCAGATTTCCACCTCATTAATGGGCATCTCCGCTGCGCGAAGTTCGGAAATCTGGGGACGCCATACTCAATTAACTTGGGCTGCTTGGGGCCTTGGGATCGGGTTTCCCCCCATGAAACGACTTGGGGATTCCTGGCGGCGGGCGCCTCATCGCTCTCCCCAAAGTTTAACCCGGTTTTTTCGGGTTTTCAATCCCCTTGGTATTCCTCGCTATCCCAGCCGCCCAGGGCTTTTCCTGACCCGGCCCAACCACACCGGTTGGGAATTCCGGGTCAGCGCAGCATTTTATCGTATTCCGAATGGTTGCCAATCCAGAACCAGATGAGGCCTTCTGCGTCTTCTGCTGCCAGCGCCCAATAGGCCAAACCGATACGAATGGAATGATATTTGCCTATTTTCTTGAAATGGAGAGAAGGATGGCGTGGATTGGAATTGAGGAGTTTGAATTTTTATCCGCCAGATCCCGAACAGACTTGGGCAGCGCGCGATAACAACGCTGGAATTTAGGAGAAGCAAGATGTCTCAAATTTCTCGGGTCTTGCCGGCCTTGCGCGCGGCGAACGCCTCCGCGGCGAACTTATCAAGCCTGCCCGCATGGACGTCTCGCTCGACCTGGCGGTCCCAGGCCTCCGCATCATACTTGCGGAACCAGTTGCGGAAAGCGGCCAGGTTGGCGCGGTCGAGCTTTTTGATCTCACGCTCTAACAATTGAACCCTCGTCATAGTTCTACAGCCGCCTTTTTTTCTCTTGCGTTAAAATCTAAAAACTGCTACAAAGTTCCTGCGAGCATGAAGGACGTGTGCTCGGGAA
>MGUX01000051.1:6866-8351 GCA_001800185.1 Elusimicrobia bacterium RIFCSPLOWO2_12_FULL_59_9 | reverse complement strand
AGGGCCGTCAGCAGGGCTCCTGACTCCACGGCCGATGCGCTTGAGGACGTGCGTGTAGATCATGGAGTCACGGGGGGGCGGAAAACGATGGAGGCTGGTCGGCGATGTGTCCCCAAGAAGCGGGCCTTTCAAGCGATGGGTTAGAGTGTGCTGTTTGCGTGATAAATGCGCCGACGCGCTATACGGGGAAGTGTCCTTTGACCCACTCAAAATAGCGGCCCACATCTTTTACAACGGCAGCCGCTTCCGCTTCACGAAATTCCCTGCTGTCGTACTCGACCAAACTCTTCTCGCTGAGAACCCTGTACAAGCGCTGCGACTGAGCTCCAATATTCGGGTCGCCAACATACTGCTTCAGCAGCCGAACCGCTTCCAGGTGGCTCTCGCCGGAGGAGCGAATTCGGGCCTTCTTTCCGAGGAGAGCATCCGTCGCTGATATGGCGCAGTGGACGCCCGCAAGCCCGGCGGCGTTCCATCGGCCTTTCTGGAATGCCTCCGCCATCGTCAAGTAAAATTCTTCGGCTTTCTTAAGATAAGAAAGCGCTTCTTGTTCGCTAACCGACTTAGCGCTTCTTTTCTTCGGACTCATTGAGCAAAACCTCGGATAACGGCTTCCCCGACACAACCCGCGCTTCACGGATCATCGCCTTCATCAACTTGTCGCCCTTTTTCAGGCGATCCGAAAATTCTGCGGCGCCAATCACATACGGCGCCAGATGCAGGCCGAACAGGTCATAGAATTTTGCGGCTCCCGCCTGGAGGGCCTCTTTGACTTTCGGCGCTCTGTAAGAGTCGTTCAATAGGACCAGGACATCGAGATCGCTTTGGGGGTTGGCCTCGCCCCGCGCGCAACTCCCAAAAATGGCTACGGACACGCACCTGTTCTGTCCGATCGCCCGCATAATGTGGCGTCCCATCGTGTCGGCCAAAAGCTTTTCCTCTTGGAACAGACCGCCAAGCGCCGAAGATACGAGATGCCGCTGACGATTTATCGCAAATTGATGCGTGTTTCCCACGGAATGTCTATTGAGAATTCCGGCTTTAACAAGCTGTGCCAGGGCCAACGAGGCCGCTCTGGGGCTCAGGCCGGCTCGCCGGGCTATTTCTCGCCCACTCAGATCATTCTGAGAAAAGAGGACTCTAAGCACGGAGATTTTTGAGTGGGATCCAAGTATATCGTCCAGCGCCCGCGAGAGCATAATTTATAGGCTGTATACTAATATATACAGTCGTATACTTTATTATACAGTGATTTCGCCGTTTTTTCAATGGGCGGTGCCGTCGATTCGCCCAAGGTTGTCGGCAGGGGGCATGACTCCCCGGCCGATGTGCTTTAAGACGTGCGTGTGGATTATGGAGTTGCGGGGGGCGGAAAACGATGAGGCTGCTCCGCCATGAATCCTTAAGAAGCGGGCCGGGTGACGCCGGTGGGTTGTATCTGCCGAGGAGGAACAGCGGCGAAGTCCGCTGGCCGGCCGCAGGCAG
>MGUX01000051.1:0-6850 GCA_001800185.1 Elusimicrobia bacterium RIFCSPLOWO2_12_FULL_59_9 | reverse complement strand
GGCAGGCCCTGGACCGCTATAAAGGAAAGCAGGGCGGGGCTACCTGTGAATTTTCAGCGAACTGCCGATGAGCTTTCAATGCGGCGCAATTCCGCGTCGCTTAGGTAGCGCCAGCGGCCGGGGGGGAGGTCCTTGAGAGTCAACGCGCCGATTTTGACGCGCACCAGCCGCAGCGTCGGATGGCCGATCGCCGCCGTCATGCGCCGGACCTGGCGGTTGCGCCCTTCGGTGAGAGTCAACTCCAGCCAGGCGCAGGGCACCGTGCGGCGGACGCGGATAGGGGGCTCGCGCGGCGGCAGCGTGGGGTCCTTGGGGAGCGGCCGGACCCGGCAAGGGCGAGTGGGTCCATCGCGCAGTTGAAGTCCCCGGGTCAGTTTAAGCAGGCTTTCATCGGAGGGGACGCGCTCGACTTGAACGAGGTAGGTTCGGGGATGGGCGAATTTGGGATCGGTCAGCCGGTGCTGAAGCTTCCCATCGCACGTCAACAGCAGCAACCCCTCGCTGTCATGGTCCAGCCGCCCGGCCGGATAAAAATCCTTGGGAAAGCCGAAGGCGGCCAAAGTCGGCCTCCGGTCGTGGGGGCCAAACTGCGCGACCACGCCGAAAGGCTTATTGAAGAGAATCGCTATTTTCCGAATGGGGCCAGGACCTTTTCCAATCCCTTGAAGCCGTCGGGCGGCGCGGCGCCCGCTTTTTGGCGGAGGCGGTTTCGCGCGGCTTTGTGAAACTCCACCCGGTCGCAGCACTTGCGGCAAAGAGCCAGATGTTTTTCAAACTCATCGGCGTTTGTTTTGCCGAATTCGTTGTCCAAAAGCTCGAAGAGATTTCTAAGGACGGCTTGGCAATTGATCATGCGGCGCCCGTCTCACGGGCTTCGATTATCCTACCAATTTACCCTTCGCGGGCGCAAAAATTTAAGAATAATTTAAGCATTCGTTAAGAGATTCGTCAGGACCATGCGTTATTCTTGGAGGATAGGGCGATTTATATGGTTATCAAAGCCGTCACCGCCGTATTGAGCCGGCGTGGGGTCGTTTTGGATCTCTTGCGTGTTGGGTTATTGCCCGTTTTAGGCGGGCTGCTTTCCTTCGCGGCCTTCGGGGTCAGCCGCAGCCTGGAGGAGCAGAAGATCGCGATCGGTTTTGAGCGGGACAGCACCGACGTCCTAACCTCTCTGCAGAGAAAAATAGACGAAAACCTCAATCACTTGGAGGCGGTTTACGCGCTTTATGCGGCGTCAGAGGAGGTGGAGCGCGGCGAATTTCGCGAATTTGCCCGGCCGCTGTTGTCGCGGCATGCGAGCATTCAGGCGTTGGAGTGGGTTCCTTACAAGGGCAACGAGGCCGCCTTGGGTTATGACCTCGCCTCCAACCCCGCGCGCCGCCAAGCGCTGCGCTTGGCCCGGGACACGGGCAAGGCGGCGGCGACGGCTCCCGTCCGCTTGATTCAGGAAAAGGGGCGGCAGAGGGGCTTTTTGATCTATTGGCCGATATATCGGCGCCAGGCCCTAACGGATTCCGTCGCGGCGCGACGCCAAAATCTGCGCGGCTTCGCCCTGGGCGTGTTTCGCGCCGGCGATCTAGTGGAGGAGGCGGCCAAGTATTTTGAGTCGCGCGGTTTGGATTTATATTTGGAGGATCCATCGGCGCCGGAGAACGCTCGTTTCCTGCATTATCGTCCGGCTCGTCCGGGCCGGACGGCGGCGGCTGAAAAGGCCCAATCCATCGAAGCGGATTTTGCGGCGGCCGCCCTGTTCCGTGCGGCGGAGCTCGAAGTGGGCGGAAGAAAGTGGTCTCTGCTCCTCAAGCCGGGGGATGGATATCTCGAGGCCCGAAGAACTTGGCATCCATTTGGAGTTTTGCTCAGCGGCTTGCTTTTCACCGCCTTGATCGCGATGCATTTGACCAGCCGGAGGCGCTCGGAGCGGGCGCTTGGGGAGAGCGAAGAAAAGTACCGGAAACTGTTCGAAAACGACATGGACGCGCTCATAATTTTTGACGCCGAGACCGGGCGGATAGAGGACGTCAACCGCGCCGCCGCGGCGGTGTTCGGGTTTCGCAGGGAGGAATTTTTGGGGCTGAATTTTTGCGACGTTTTCGGCGAGCCTGAAGAAGCCGAGCGAGCCCTGCAGAGAGTTCTTGAGGGGCGAAACCCGGGCCAAATGATCGTCGAATGCCGCCTGCGGAAAAAGGACGGGGCGCTTTTTTCCGCCGAACTATCCGCCGGGGTTTTTGTCTCCAACGGACGCGCGAAAATCATCGCCGCGGGACGCGATGTCACCCTGCGCAAAACGGCGCAAGAAAAGGAGAAGCTTCTGCAGCAGCGGCTGATGCAGGCCGATAAAATGGGAGCCTTGGGCAAAACGCTCTCGGGCGTCACGCATGAGCTCAACAACCCGCTGACCGCCATCATCGGCTATTGCCAATTGCTGCTTAAGGACGGGAGCTCGCCCCCCTCCCAAGACCAGCAGGACATCGCCGTCATGCTCCGGGAGGCCCTGCGCTGCCGGAAAATCATCCAAAACCTTTCCAGTTTTGCGCGCCAGAACAAGCCGGAAAAAGCCCGGGTCAGCATCAACGAGATCATCGAAAACTGCCAGGATTTAGTGGCCTACCAATTGCATAATCAGAACATTCTCATGAGCGTCGAACTGGACCCGGATCTTCCCGGGACGATGGCCGACACGCAGCAGCTCCAGCAGGTATTTTTGAATCTGTTTCTAAACGCGCAGCAAGCCATGAGCGGCGGCGATGACGGCGGGACTTTGCGCGTCCAGACGAGCCTTTCGGGAGACTGGATACGCGTCGTGGTGGAAGACGACGGTCCCGGCGTCGCTGCGGAAAACGTCCACAGAATATTCGATCCTTTCTTCACGACCAGGGATGTCGGCCAAGGCGCCGGCTTGGGGCTTTCCATCGCTTACGGCATCATCGCCGAGCATGGAGGCAATCTGTCGGCGCAAAGCCGGCCGGGAAAGGGGGGGTGTTTTATCGTCGAGTTGCCGGTGCTGCCTCTGGCCGGCGCCGCGCCCGCTGCGGAGCGCAGCGCCGCCGCCGGCCGGCCCGCTGTGGCGCTGCGGGAGTTGGCGCGGAAATCGGGCCGGAGGTCGTGACTGGAGTTTATTTGTCCTTGAGTTGCCGCGATAGAAACACGTATTCCATCGCGTGCCTCTTGGCTCTCTGGAGCAGATTAGCGGCGGCGCTGTGGCCTCCCTCGGTGTTCTCAAAGTAATACGCTTTGTAGCCCAACTTTTGCATTTTGGCGATCATTTTGCGGGCGTGTCCCGGGTGCACCCGGTCGTCTTTGGTGGAAGTGTAGAGAAATAGCGCCGGGTAGCCGCGGCCGGGCCGCACTTGCTGGTAGGGCGAGTAGCGCGCCAGGGCGGGGCGCTCCGCTTTTAAGTCCGGATCCCCGTATTCCGCCGTCCAACTGGCGCCGGCCAGGAGCTTGGAATATCTGAGCATATCCAGCAACGGCACTTGGCCGACGACGGCGTTGAATAGGCCGGGTCTCTGAACGAAAACGGCCCCCACCAAAAGTCCGCCGTTGCTGCCGCCCATGATGCCCAAGCGCCGGGGCGAGGTGAGGTTTTGACGGATCAGGTCCTCGGCGACGCCGATAAAATCGTCGAAAGCTTTCTGCCGGTTTTCCTTCAGAGCGGCCCTGTGCCAGCGCGGGCCGAACTCTCCGCCGCCGCGGATGTTGGCCAACACGAACACTCCGCCGTTTTCGAGCCAGAGTTTTCCGGTGATCGGCATGTACTCCGGAGTCAAGGCGATATCAAAACCGCCGTAGCTGTAAAGCAGCGTCGGATTGTCGCCGTTGAGCTCCACGCTCTTGTCGCGCACGATGAAGTAGGGCACCCTCGTTCCATCTTTGCTTTTAGCCTCTTTTTGCTCCACCGTCAAATGGCCGGCCTGGAAGCGCTCGGGCAGGCTTTTGATGACGCGGGCCTCCTCCGCGCCGCCGGCATGCCGGTAAAGGCGGTCGGGAACGAGGAAGTTCTCATAGCCGACGAAAACGTCGTTGGAAAAATCATCGATTGATATCAGCCTTAACGTCCCGCCCTCCGGGACGGGAACCCTCCGCGACTCCCATGCGCCTTCCGTCGAAAGGCCGAATTGAAGAATTTCACCCGCCACGTTATGGAGCGAATGGACCAAAACGGCGTCGCGCGTGGTCCCGATATTCCTCACCGCGGAGCGCTCATCCGGAGCGTAAACGAGATTCACCTGGGACGCATTGGAGTCGGTCGCGGCCAGAGAAATCAAGGAGCCGGCGGCGAAATTCCGCCCGGCGGCATCCCAGGGCGACCTCAAGACCGCCAGAACCTGTCCCTTGAAGACTCCCTGTAGTTTGGCGTCCGGAGGCAGCGGGAGCTTGATTTTATTCCGGTTATCTCCGATCAGCCAGACTTCGTGCTCGAAGAAAGTGACGCTCCGCCCCACGATAAAAGTTTTTCCCTCCGGCCGGAAAATGATCATGGGCCAAACTTCGACGTCCGTCTCTTCTCCCTCGAAAAGCGTCCGCGCGTCATCCAACGGGGAGCCGCGCTTCCAGGTTTTCAGGACGCGGGGGTAGCCTGAGCGCGTCAACGAGCCGGGGCCAAAATCGGTTCCAACGGCCAACGTGTCCGCATCGATCCAATCGGCGGAGGATTTTGCTTCGTTGAGGTAAAACCCATCCGGAACGAAGGCTCTTTGGTCGACGCGAAACTCGCGCATAACGGACGCGTCTCCTCCTCCCCGCGACAGGAAAATAAGGCAGCGCGTATATCGGGGAGGGAGGCAGCGGTTGCCTTGATAAACCCAATTTTCTTTTTCCAAGCTCGCCAGGGCATCCAGGTCCAAGAGGGTCTCCCAAGCGGGGTCCGGTTGTTGATAATCCTCCAGGGGGGTTCGCCGCCAGATGCCGCGGACGGACGCGGTGTCCTGCCAGAAATTGTAGACATAGCCGTCAAGGAGGCGTCCATCGGGTATGCGGTCCGGCGCCTGCAGGATGTCCTCGGCCTGCCGCCTGAACCGCTCATACCGAGGGTCGCTTTTAAAAAAAGCCAGCGACGCCTTGTCCTGCTTCTCGACCCATTCCATGGACTTTTCGTCTTCAATGTTTTCAAGCCAGAGGTAGGGATCGTCTTGTCCAAGCCGGGACGGGTGGACGCAAGCGCCGGCCAACAACAGCAGGGTCAATAAAAACGAAGCCGGGCTGCGCATCAACTCTCCGGCCGGCGCCGGCGCGCGGGCCGGGAGGGGCCATCGAGCCGGATGTAGCCGCGTCCTTCGCAGTATTTGCGAAACCCCATCTTGCGGTACATGCCTTCGGCCATGGGGGAAGAGAAGAGGGTGGCGACGCGGTAGCCCATGCGGCGGGCCAGGCGCAGAGGGGAGAGCGAAATCGCCGTTCCGATGCCGCGGCGCCGGACGTCCGGAAGCGCCGCGACGTTGGCGATGCCGGCCGCGCGGGAGCCTAAAAACAGGGACGAGGCGGCCGCCGGCTTTCCGTCGACTTTGGCCAGGAAATGCCGCCAAGGGCCGTCCAGTCCCAGAGCGTTGTGAATATCCAGCCATGCCCGGGCCGCAAAATCCGGGAAGCCGCAGACCGGGGCGATAACGCGGAAGCAGCCTCGCAGCGCCGTCGCGTCGCGGACTTCCTCGATCGATAGGCCTTTGGTCGCGGGTGGATTTTCCGGAAGCGATGAAAGGTCCGCCGCCATGCCCGCGGCCACGCCGGCGCAGGTCAAACCTCTGGCTTCAAGACGGTCTCCCAAGTCTGCGGGCCTGTCGCGGGGCCCGACCCACCAGGTCATAGGCAGGCTGTGGAAGCCGGCCAAGACCTCCTCGATCCGGTCGTCCGCTTTTTCTCGGGCCATGCGGGTTCGCAAGACGGCGTTGAACAACGGGGAAGGGATGGGACTCAGAGTCCAAGCTATCTCGGGTTTTTCGCGCAGCGTCAACTTGGGCCAGCGAGCCCAGGCTTTTATGCCGTCAACGGCGTTGGCTTCGATGGAGCGAATCAGCGCCGGAGCGGAAAAATCCTGCGTGCGCATGCGGGCAAGCGCTTCGATTTAGATTTCGGAGAAGGCCCCGTGAAGATCAAATATCGTAGTAAAGATGAAATTCGTACGGGTGCGGCCGCATTCTCAGCGCGTCCACCTCTTTCACCCTCTTGTAAGAAATCCAGGAATCCAAAACGTCTTTGGTGAATACCTCGCCTTTCAACAGGAAGGCGTTGTCTTTCTCCAGGGCGTTGAGCGCCTGCTCCAGGCTGCCGGGCATTTGCGGTATTTTCCTTCTGTCTTGATCGGAAAGCTCGTAAAGGTCCTTGTCCATGTGGACCGGCGGCTCGATCTTGTTTTGGATTCCGTCCAAACCGGCCATGAGCATGGCGGCGAAGCCGAAGTAGGGATTGCAGGCCGGATCGGGGAAGCGCACCTCGATTCTCTTATGCGCCGGTTGGTGCGAGTACATGGGAATGCGCACGCCAGACGAGCGGTTGCGCGACGAGTGGGCCAGGTTCACCGGAGCTTCGTAGCCGGGCACAAGGCGCTTGTAGGAGTTGGTGGTCGGGTTGGTGAACGCCGCGATGGCGTGGGCATGCTTGAGGATGCCGCCGATGTAGTAGAGGCACATCTTGGACACGCCGGAGTACTCCTTGCCGGCGAAAAGCGGCTCTTTTTTCTTCCACAGGCTTTGGTGCACGTGCATGCCGGAGCCGTTGTCCTCAAAGATGGGCTTGGGCATGAAGGTGACGGTTTTTCCGTAGCGCTTGGCCACGTTTTTGCAAATGTACTTGTAGAGCATGATGTTGTCGGCCATGCGGGTCAGGGAGTCGAAGCGCATGTCGATTTCGG
>MGUX01000050.1 GCA_001800185.1 Elusimicrobia bacterium RIFCSPLOWO2_12_FULL_59_9 | reverse complement strand
TGATAATCCGCCGGTAAAGATCGTTTAAATCGGAGGTGGCGAAGCGGCCGCCTTCCAACGGCACCAGGGGACGAAGCTCCGGAGGAATCACGGGCAACACCGTCAAAATCATCCACTCCGGGCGATTGCCGCTGGCGGAAAATCCCTCCAAAATCCTGAGGCGGCGGGTCAAACGGGTCCTTTCCGTCTCGGACTGCACCAAATTGACTCTGCCCCGCAGCTCATCCGCTTCTTTCTTGGGGTCGACGTTCTCGAGAAGCTGCCGGATGGCGCCCGCGCCGATGCCCACCTTGAGCTTGGGATGCTCGGCTCGGGCCTTTTGGGCTTCTTCTTCCGTCAAAAGCTCTTTGGCCGAGAAAATTTTCCGCCCCGCGTTGTCGAGCAAATCCTCCAAAACCACATGATGGGCGTAGTACACGACCCTCTCCAAATCCAGGGTCTTCATGTTCAAAATCAGCCCGACGCGGGAGGGGGTCTTCTTCAAAAACCAGATATGCGCCACGGGCACCGCGAGATCGATGGTCCCCATGCGCTCGCGGCGGACCTTGGCTTCGGTCACTTCCACGCCGCAGCGGTCGCAGACGATGCCCTTAAACTTGATCCAGCGGTACTTGCCGCAGGCGCACTCGTAATCGTGCGCCGGTCCGAAAATGCGCTCGCAGAACAGCCCATCCCGCTCCGGCTTCAGCGTCCGGTAATTGATGGTTTCGGGCTTTTTGACTTCCCCGTAAGACCAGGAACGTATCTGCTCCGGGCTGGCGATGGAAAGCTGAATCGCATCGAAATCCGAAAAATCAATCGCGGCCGCCCTCTTCTTGCGCTTCGTCGTCGAACCGGCCTTCTGACTCCCGAATAAACCGATCATCAGCACCCCCTCCACGCATGTCGCAAATTCATGTCATGCCACCGCAGCCTGGCGGGGCGCTTTTTTGGATTTTGAAGCCGCTCCATTCTTGCCGGCATCCGGCTTGAGGCGGAGCAAATCGACGTTCAATCCCAAAGCCTGCAGCTCCTTGACCAAAACCTTGAAGGACTCCGGAATGCCGGGCTCTTGAGGGGGCTCGCCCTTGATGATGGACTCATACATCTTGGTGCGCCCCACCACGTCGTCGGATTTGACGGTCAAAAATTCCTGAAGGGCGTACGCGGCTCCATAGCCTTCGACGGCCCAGACCTCCATTTCCCCGAACCTCTGGCCTCCAAACTGCGCCTTTCCGCCCAGCGGCTGCCGGGTGATCAAGGAGTACTGTCCCGTGGACCTGGCGTGAATCTTATCCTCCACCAAGTGGATAAGCTTCAAGAGGTACATGACGCCGATGGTCACCGGCTCTTCAAAAGGCTGCCCCGTCCGGCCGTCGAACAGCGTGATCCTGAGGTCGTCGGTCGGCAGGTAGCGCTCCGGCACCCCGGCTTTGCGCAACGACTCCTTGGCTTCCCGGACTTTGTCGATGATCTGGGACTCTTTGGCGCTGTCGAAGACGGGACAAATCATCTGCGTGTCAAGCACGCGCCCCGCCCAGCCCAGCATGGTCTCCAGAAGCTGTCCCACGTTCATTCTGGAAGGAACGCTCAGCGGGGAGAGCACGACGTCCACGGGCGTCCCGTCGGGAAGGTAAGGCATGTCCTCCGCGGGAAGAATCTTGGCGATGACGCCCTTGTTGCCGTGGCGCCCGGCCGCTTTGTCGCCGACCTGAAGCCGGCGTTTGCAGGCCAGGAAAACTTTGACCACTTTATTGACCGTAACCGGAAGGTCATCGCCGTGCTTGACGCTTTCCTTTTCGCGCGCCACCTCGTCCTGAAGCTTCTTTTCCAGCAAAGCGTAGTAGTACTCGACGCGCTGGGCCTCATCCTTGGATTGCCGTCCCGGCGTCTTGTCCAGCTCCGCCAAGGCGTCCTTTTTCTTCGCCGCGAACTCTTTGAGCTCGTGCTTCAAGCGGGAATCCAATGCTTGAAGCTGCTTGCGCTGCAGGGGCTTGGGACGCTTTTCCCTCCGCACGAAGACGCGGGTCGAGATCACCTTGCCGGTCACTCCCGGCGGCACTCTCAGGGAGGCGTCCTGCACGTCTTCGGCTTTCTTGCCGAAAATCACCTTCAAAAGCCTCTCTTCGGGCGAAAGCTGCTGCTCGCCTTTGGGGGCCACTTTGCCGACTAAAATATCTCCCGGGCGCACGATGGTCGAAGGGACCACGATCCCATTTTCATCCAGGTGCTCAAGGGCGTCGGCGCCGACGTTGGGGATATCGCGGGTGATTTCCTCGGCCCCCAGTTTGGTGTCGCGGGCTTCCACCTCAAGTTCCTGGATATGGATGGAGGTGAATGTGTCGTCCCGGACCAGCCTGTCCGAAACCAAAATGGCGTCCTCAAAATTGTACCCCTCCCAAGGCATGAAGGCCACCAGCAGGTTTTTACCCAGGGCCAATTGACCCTCGGCCACGGCCGAGCCGTCGGCGATGATTTCCCCGGCTTTGACCCTTTGGCCCGGGGCGACGATGGCGCGCTGGTTGACGCAGGTGTCCTGGTTGGAGCGGTCGTACTTCCGAAGCCAATAGACGTCCGGCTCCTTCGCCTCGTCGCTTTGCACGGCGATGAACCGCGCGGTCGAGCAAACGACTTTGCCGGCGCGCTTGGCGACCAGCGACGAACCCGAGTCCCTTGCGACCGCGGACTCCACCCCCGTTCCGACGATCGGAGCTTCGGTCACCAGCAGCGGAACGGCCTGGCGCTGCATGTTGGAGCCCATGAGGGCGCGGTTGGCGTCGTCATGCTCCAAAAACGGTATCAGGGAGGCCGAAACCGACACCACCTGCATGGGGGAAATGTCCATGTAGCCTACCTTGGCGGGCTCCACCACCGGAAAATCGCCGCGGTAGCGGCACAAAACGTTGTCCACGGCGAACCGGGATTTTTCCAACGGGACGTTCGCCTGCGCCACCACGACGTCGTTTTCCATGTCCGCGGTCAAAAAAACGACCTCATCGGATACCCGCCCTTTTTCCACGCGGCGGTAGGGAGACTCGATCAATCCGAGCGAGTTGACTTGCGCGTACGAAGCCAGCGACGTGATCAGTCCGATGTTGGGACCCTCGGGGGTTTCAATCGGGCAAATCCGCCCGTAATGGGTGAAGTGGACGTCTCGAACCTCGAAGCCGGCGCGCTTCCGGTTGAGGCCTCCGGGGCCCAGAGCGGAGAGCCGCCGCTTGTGAGTGAGCTCCGCCAGAGGGTTGATTTGGTCCATGAACTGCGAAAGCTGCGACGTCCCGAAAAACTTTCTCAAGATGCCCACGATGGGCGCCGTATTGAGCAGAGTCCTGGGCGTCAAGCCGGTCTTGTCCTGGACGCTCATCTTATCGCGCACCACGCGGGAAATCTGCGCCAAACCCACGCGGATCTGATTTTCCAGGAGCTCTCCGATGCCGCGGACGCGGCGGTTGCCCAGGTGATCGATATCATCGGTCTCGATCACGCAGCGCTCCCCGTTGTGCTCCAAGCGGGTGACGCCGTTGTTGAGCGCGATCACATGCTGCATCGTGACGATCAAATCCGCGACCGTCAGCGTCCGCCGCTTGTCGGAAGGGAGAGGGAACTTCACGTCGTCGCGGTCCGCCAGCCTCTGCAGGAGGACCTTGAGCTTCTTGAATATCTTGTAGCGCCCGACGCGGCTTAAGTCGTACTTGCGGAGGTTCTTAAACACCAGGTTATCCAGATACGTCTCGGCCTGCCCCGGAACCAAAAACTCCTGACCGCGGAGCTTTTTATAAATTTCCTGCTGCGAATCTTTGGCGCCCTTGAAATTGTCGCGCCTTAAAGTCTCAAGGATGGTGGGATCGTCCTGATCCGGATTGCCCGCCAAAACCCGAATCGATTCCGTTTTTTTCTCAAGCAGCCGGCGAAACGCCTCATGCGTCACCATCTGGCAGGCCTCCAGGAGAATTTCCCCCGTGGCTTTGTCCACCACGTCCTCGGCCGCGACGCGGCGCAGGACGTTTTCCTGGTTGGCTTCGGAAACGTCGACTTTCTCGATGGGGTAAAAAATCTTCAGCAGCTCCGCGTCGGTTTCGATGCCGCAAGCCCTTAAAAAGGTGGTCGCGGCGAATTTTTTCTTGCGGTCGACGCGGACATACAAAGCGTTGTTTAAATCAAACTCAAACTCTATCCACGCGCCGCGGTAAGGGATGATCCGGGCGAAATAAAGCGCCTTGCCCAAGGAGGAAATTTTCTTTTCTTCGTCTTCCTCAAAAATGATTCCGGGCGAGCGATGCAATTGGCTGACGACGACGCGCTCGGCGCCGTTGATGATGAACGACGCGTTTTCGGTCATCAAGGGCAGATCGCACAAAACAACCTCCTGCTCCACGATTTCTTTAAGTTTGCCGCTCGGCTGGCGGGAGGAAAGCCTTAAGACGACCTTGAGCGGGGCGGCCCAGGTGCCGTCATGAATGCGCGCGTCCTCCACTGAAGCGTACCGCGGCTCCCCAACCTCATAGCGGACGAAATCCAGAACCATGCTGCCGTCCACGTTTTCCAAAGGAAAAACATCGAAGAAAACGCCCTGCAGGCCTTGTATCTTGCGCTCTCCGATAGAAACTCCCCGCTGCAAAAAGTTCGTAAAGGAGTGCTGCTGCATCTCCAATAAATCAGGCAACTTCAGGATTTGCGCAATCTTCGCGAAATTATGCTGTTTCAATGGGTTTCCTCCGTATTCCGGCGTCCGGCCGCCGCGCGATTCGGCGACGGCCCCCGAATCCTCCGGGCGCCGGCGCCGGCATTTATCGAACCGCCGAGTTCCGCTTATTTCAACTCGACTGTCGCGCCCGCTTGGGTGAGCTTGGCCTTCCAATCTTCGGCTTGAGCCTTGGGCACGCCGTCTTTGACGGACTTGGGCGCGGCCTCCACCAAATCTTTGGCTTCCTTAAGCCCCAGCCCGGTGATCTCGCGCACCACTTTGATCACCTGGATTTTTTTATCGCCCGCAGCAGTCAAAACGACGGAAAACTCCGTTTTTTCTTCAGCCGGCGCGGCGGCGGCGGCGGCTCCGCCCGCCCCTGAGGGCGCCTGAACCGCAACCCCGACGGCGGCGGCTTTCACGCCGAATTTATCCTCAATGGACTTAACCAAATCCGCGAGTTCCATGACGCTTAAATTGGAAATGGCGTCCACGATTTGATCTTTGTTCAAGGTACCGGTAGTCATTTTCCCTCCATCTCCGAATTATTTCTTATTCGTCTTGACGGCCGTTAAAACGGACGCCAAATCGCGGATCGGAGCCTGCAAAACCCCGGCGATTTGACTCACGCAAGAGTAAAGCGATCCCGCCAGCTCCGCCAGCAATTCCTGCCGGCTGCCCAGTTTTGAGAGGCGGCTGACCTCCTCCGGACCGAACCAGCGCCCCTCCAAAAATCCAGCTTTGAGGACCAGCGCCGGCTCCTGCTTGGCGTACTCGATGAGGACCTTGGCCACGCCGGCGGCGTCGCTGGAGCGGCCGAACACCAACGCCACGGGTCCTTCAAACAAATTCACTTTCGCGTTCTCCATGCCCGCCTCTTTGAGAGCGTGGTGCGCGATGCTGTTTTTAACCACCTGATAACGCGAGGAAAACGGCTTAAGCTTCAAGCGGAGATCCTGAAGATGCTGGAACTTGAGCCCTTGAAAGCCGGTGAAATAAACATGCGAGGAGTCCTTGAAGGTTTCCGCCAAACCGGATGATTTTTGCTTCTTTGCCGCTCTTGTCAATTTCATAGCTTTGACCCTAGAACTTAATCTCCAATCCGCAGCCGAAGGATACTCCTTTAACGAAGGCCGCCTCCGCCACGAGGCTCTCCCTGGAAGTCCACTGGTAGCGGACGCCCAAAAATGGACTCACCCCGTCCTCGATGCCGCCGGCGGCGGAGCCGTCCGCGGAGTCCGACAGATGGGTCTGAATCCTTTGCCAGCGAACCCCGCCGTAAGGCTCCCAATCGGCAAAGCGATGGCTGGCCTCAAAAGCCAATTGGTATTGATAAAGATCCAAACGATGATCGATGCTTTTGCCCCCGAGAGAGCCCTGCGTCAGACGGCTGAAAAAATAGCGCGAGCGCGCCATGGCCGCATCCAGCGCAATGGCCGGCATCACGGGGGTGTCGGGATGCAAGACGGCTCTCATTCCCGCCCCATAAGTCCAGCCGATGCGCTCGCCTGAGAGCGTGTTGGTCACGGTGGCCGAAGGCACATGCAGCGCGTACTTGCCGGCCCCCGCGAGCGCGTAATACTGAATTTGCTCCCAAGGCTGGATCACCCATTTTAAAAACAAGCCGCCGCCGTCGCCCTCGCCCTTGACGTCGCCCCCGGATTGGCTGGCGTACACGACCGAGGTGCTTTTGGACACCGCGCTGCCGGAGCCGTTGAGCGCGAAATTCAAGTCCTGCCCCGCCGAGCCCTGGTAATAGACGATCAGCTTCGACGACCCCTCGGGCATTTGCCGCGCCGAGGTCATCAATGCCTGAGCCCGCGCATCCTTGGTCCAAAAAGCGCCGGAAAAAAGCGGCAGGATGACGATTAAACGACGAAAGCGCTGATAACGGAGCATTCAACAGACTTTTTCCTTCATGAATGATGGCCAGGGAGGACCAGCAGCGACCTACTCTTCCAACACCGGATTGGGTGTCAGTACCATCAGCCCTGACAGGCTTAACTGCCGAGTTCGGAATGGGATCGGGTGTTTCCCTGTCGGAATTGCCACTGGCCCACCTTGGCCATCATGCAAGTTTTTTTCTTCTTTTTGATCGAAGTATATGGTCAAGCCTCACGGCCGATTAGTACTGGTTCGCTCAACACCTTACGGCGCTTACACGTCCAGCCTATCAAACGAGTAGTCTTCTCGTGGCCTTTAGTCTTCGATGGTTGCCCATCTTAGAGGGGAAACCTAATCTTGAGGTGGGTTTCACGCTTAGATGCTTTCAGCGTTTATCCCATCCGAACACCGCTAACCAGCGCTGCCCTTGGCAGGACAACTGGGACACGGGAGGTTCGTCCAACCAGGTCCTCTCGTACTATGGTCAGATCCTCTCAAGTTTCCTACGCGCATAGTAGATAGAGACCGTCACTCTGTTGCTTCCCGGACGCCTACAGCCTCCGGTACTAACCCTTTCGGGCGGCCCGGACGTTTCCGCCGGACTCTGCATGTTGCCATGCAGTTCGGACTATATCTTCACCCGGCTTTCGCCGGGGCCTGGCGTATAGTCTCT
>MGUX01000049.1 GCA_001800185.1 Elusimicrobia bacterium RIFCSPLOWO2_12_FULL_59_9 | reverse complement strand
CGCAGCACCTCGCCGGCGTAGTTCGCCAGGTTTTGGGGAGCGACGATTTGAATCGAGTCGAAGCAGGAACCGTCGTTTAAATGGATGAAGGAAAACCCGGCCTTGGAATCCCGGCGGGAACGCACCCATCCCTTGAGAACGACCGTCTCTCCGTTGGCGATCTTTTCCGACAGAGCTTGGGAAACCGAGATGGCGAGCATCGAAAGAAAGTTTACCGGAAGCCCTCCGCCTTGTCAAGTTATGCTCCGTGCCCGGCCCGATTATAAAGTAGCTCCTTAAAGGAGAGGGTGACAGGCGCCTGCCTTGGCATGGCGCCGTCAGCGATAGGGGGAACCACGGGAGTGGTGCCCCACTGGGATGGCCGGTGGAGGGGGTGCCCGGAACCGAGCCACTGGATTGGTTCTCCCATGAGGAGGGCCGCGCCGGTTCCTTCGGAGCGCAGCGGAGCCGGAGCGGTCTTGAGACCCGAGCAGGCGCTGCCACTGGCCAGCGGCGCGCAGGGCCCGACAGGCGCTTGATAATGCAAGAGCGAAGGGATATACTTTTTATATGGACGGGCAAAAGACCATCCTTGTGGCGGAAGATGAAGAGGACATCCGCGAATTGCTGAAGTCCGTCTTGGAAAGATCCGGCTACAACGTCGTTTTGGCCGAAGACGGCAAGAAGGCCTTGGTGAGCGTCCGCGAGAAAAAACCGGACTTGATCATCCTGGACCTCATGCTGCCCTTCTTGAGCGGCTGGGAGGTGTGCGTTGAAATCAAGCGAGACCCGAAGTTGTCTCAGATTCCGGTGATCGTGCTCACGGCCACGTCCTTGGATCAGGCCAAGTTGGCAAAAGTAAATGCCGATGATTATTTGGCCAAACCGTGCAGTTCTCAAGAGTTGACTACGCGCGTGGCCGCGCTTCTGAAAAAGTCCTCCGCCGCCGAAAAAACCAAGCCCGACGCCAATCCCTACGGCACCAACCGTCTTCTCTAGCCCGAAATTTCACTGACCCGGAATTCCAGGACTTTGGTCCCAGTCGCGGATAGGCCCTTTGAGGCCGCCGGCAGGGCCTAATTGCCCTGGCGGTTGAACGCCGGCGGCGCAAGCCTATTATGGGGGGTTATTCAAGTGCCCTATATCCGCAGAAAAGTCATTTGCCTTCTGCTTCCGGTCCTGGCCCTTGGGCCGGTACCGCGGGAAAATTTTCCGGTTGCGTGGGCCGCTTCAGCGCCTTCGTCGCCTGAGAAGGAATGGGTTTTGGCCTCGGCCCCTTTTGACGGCGGAGGGGCCGGGCGAGCCGGGAATTCCGGCGGCCTGATCGTTTACGGCGACTTTGGGCCGCATCCGGCCAAGGCGAAGTCCAAGCTCCGGCTCGCGAACCCTTGGGGGCCCAAACGGATTCCGCAGCCGGACAGCGGAAATCTCCCTTCGGGCATAGGACCGGCCGGCATCGTTGAGAGGCCCGGCTATTTCAGAAGCCTTTTGGGCAGTCTCCTTGGGATCGTCATGGCTCCTTTGGCGCTCGCTTCCGAGATCGTCCAGGCCTGCGTCTTGACGCCGATGCGCATGGTGAGGGCGATCAAGCGCGGGGATCGCGGGGCTTGGCTGGAGCCGCTTCGAACCGCCATAGGATTGGCGCGGGACGTTTTCTGGACCTCCGTCGGCATGGCCGGCTTGGCGGCGGGGCCTTTATGGAACGCTTTCTGTCCCCGGGAATCCGCCGATTTCCTTTATGCCAACAACCGCTTGATTTTCGCCGGCGGACCTTGGATGGCCGGAGTCACGCGGTTCTACAGCGGCTTGCGGGGCCGGACGCAGAGTTGGCATACGGTGTACGTTTCTCGAAAGACGCTCGCCTCGCCGGCTGCCGTGGGCGATGTTTCCAGGAGGACGGAGAACGTCTTCACGCATGAATTTGTGCACTCCGATCAATTCAAGCGCTCGTTTTTATATGAAAAATTGAGCCATGATTTCGCCGAGTCCGGAGACTACTCCGGCGCGGCAGGGTACCTCAACTGGTGAATTCGGGCTAGCCCGAAAACCGTAGTTGCATTTCCCTTTCTCGCCTGAAAGTGCCGCACACAATTATGCAACTACGGTCGCACCCTACGCAGAGCTTCGGGTACTAGCCGGGAGGCCCGTGGCCTCCAGCGTGCTTGCGCCTGCGGCGCCGGACAGCCCCGTCGCTGTTTTATAGCGCCGGCCCTGCGGGCGAATCCCCAACTGGTGAATTCGGGCTAGGGAACTTTTGAGCGGACGTAAATGGGGTTGGAGTAAATCCACGGCTTCCAATCGGCGCCGCGCTGCAGCATCACTTCGACTCTGTAAACTCCCGGATGCTCGACCGGACTCGCCACGAGCGCTTTGCCGGAGGTCTGGAGGACGACTCCGTCGCGGAGCAAGTAAACTCGGAACCGGTCTCCCTGAGGGGCGGGAACCCTGACGTTTAATCTCAAACCGGGGCTCATGGCGACCTCGCTTCCTTGCGGGACCGGGCGCGTATTCGACGCGCTTAAAGCGGTGAACTCAAATCCCGTGGAGTCCGCCAATAAGTCGAAGCCGGTATATGCCCGGCCCTGAGAGAGGGCCTCGATGAGAGCTTCGCGGCTGAGTTCTTGCGCCAAGATGTGCACGGCCGGAAGCAGAAGCGTTGCGGCGTAGGGATCCACTTGGCGGCCCAGGATTTGCATGTTTTGATGCGCGTCGGGCGCGCCGATGCCGAAAATGCGCCTCCTCTGCAATTGACGATCCCAGAGTTGCAGGTGGGCGTTGGGCCGGCGGATCAAAGCCGGCAGGACGTCCTCGCTGGACGCGTTGAGGAAGCGCAGCTTCAAGGCCCGCCACGCGTAATCCGGTCCTTTCCAGGTCCAATCCAGGCCCGAGGGCAGAAGATCATCGGCTAAGTCATAGATTTCCATGCCGTCGATCTCCGCTTCCCAGTTCTGAAACCCCAAAGGGTGAGCCGCGATGGCAAGACCGCCGCTGCGGTGCGCCAAATCCACGGCTTGCGCCAGGCTTGGCGCGGGAGAGGGAAGCTCGTCCGGACGGAAGCCGACCAGAAGAAGCGAGTCGGAAAGCTGCAGCGACTTGCCGCTCTTAAGCAGTTCGCAGCCGGCGATAAAGAGGGTTTTTCCTTCGAAGCCGTCCAAGATTCTTTCAGAAGACTGGACCGGAATATGGTCCGTGAGCATGACAAAATCCAGATCGGCCTGGTTGGCCGCGGAAATGAGTTCGGAAACGGAGGCCGGGCTGTCATGGGAAAGGGCGCTATGGACGTGGATGCTTCCTTTATAGTCCTTGAAAGCGCCGACATGGGCGGGCCCGTTTGCCGCGCACAACGCGGCGCCCCCGAGCCAAATTCCCGCCGTCAAGCCCCAGAGGCCCGCAGGACGCAGGCTTTTAAATCCGACCTTTTGACGCCGCCGTTTCATCATGCGCGAATTTAGAAAAATTTTGCCGCGAGCTTAATGTGTTCCACTTCTTCCCGCGCGATGCGGCCGAATATTTCGGACGTGAGCCTATCCGCCCCCGCCATTTTTTGCCTAAAAAACTCGCCCGCCTGACGGCCCCGTTCCTCCGAGCCCGCCATGTAGAAGGCGAAGCGCTTGGGCGTCTCGCACTGGACCAGCGACTGCCATAAATGGATGGACACCGGGCGTTCTTCGATGGCGGACTCAAGTTCCCCAAGCCTGTCCAAGAGCCACCGGCAATGCCTGTCTTCGGCTTTAGCCAAGGCCCGCCAAGCTTTGCGGAGCTTTTCAGGAGCCTCCGCGAAGCGCCCGGCGGCCCAAAGAAAGGCCTCCCGAGCTTGAAGCTCGGCAAAGGCGACCGATCTTAAGCGGTCCGCGACGCCATCGGGCGTGTCAATGGGTCTTGGCGCGGGAGCCCGGAGACCGGAGGGGCACACGCGAAAGGGGGACCAAATTTTGGATGCGCTTTCCATGGGAGTTTCATAAGCATGATAAGATTTGACGCCGCCCTTGGCAAGCGGCTTGATTATTTGAGCGGGCTGGGATATACTTCTATCACGGCACTTTAACCCATGATAACTCTGAAAAATATTCATAAGTCGTTTGGAGCCCAGGAGCTTTTGAACGGCGCCTCGCTGCAAATCAACGCGGGCGACCGCTTCGCCTTGGTCGGTCCCAACGGCTCCGGCAAATCCACGCTCATGAAAATGCTGCTTGGGGAGGAGGAGCCGGACGGCGGGGAGATTTCGATTAAGCGCGGCGTGAGAGCCGGCTATTTGCCGCAGGAAAACGCCCCCGTTTCGGACCGCTCGGTTCTCGAGGAGGCGCTCTCCGGCCATGAAAATCCGGACGACAGGCTCGCCGCCGAGGCGAAAGCCGTTTTGATGGGGCTTGGATTTACGCTTAAAGACTTCGGCCGGAAGGCCTCCGCTTTGAGCGGCGGCTGGGGGATGCGCGTCGCCCTGGCGCGCCTTCTCATCGACGAGCCCGACTTATTGCTGTTGGACGAGCCCACCAACCACCTGGACTTGGAGGCGCTTTTGTGGTTTCAAAAATATCTTCAGGAATACGCCGGCGCCGTATTTCTGATTTCCCATGACCGGGCCTTTATGAACGCCGTCTGCGGGGCGATCGTGAGCGTGCAAAACCACAAGCTCAAAATGTATTACGGCGACTATGAGTTCTATTCGGCCGAGTTCAGGGCCGAACAAGAGCGCTTGGAATCGGTTTACCAGCGGCAGCAGGAGGAGATCGCCAAAATGGAGGAATTCATCGCGCGAAACCGCGCTCGCGCCTCCACCGCGGGCCGCGCCCAAAGCATGATCAAGCGCTTGGAGCGTTTGGAACTCGTCGAATTGCCTCCGGAATCAAAGAAAGTCAAGATCCGCTTTCCGCAGCCTCAACGCACCGGGCTCATGGCCATTCGGCTCAAGCAGGCGTATAAATCCTACGGCGAGATAAAGGTCTACCAGGGGCTTGACTTCGAGATAGAGCGCGGCTGGAAGATGGCCTTCGTGGGCCACAACGGGGCCGGCAAATCCACTTTGCTTAAATTGTTGGCGGGGGTGGTTCCCTTGGACGCGGGCGAACGCATTTTGGGCCTCAACGTTCAGGTCGGCTATTACTCGCAGCACCGAACGGGCCAGCTCGATCCGGGCAAGACGGTATTTCAAGAAGCTCTGGCCTCCAATCGCGGCAACCCCGAGCAATTGGTTCGCACCGTGTTGGGAACGTTCCTGTTTCCGGGAGATTCGGTGTTCAAGCCGGTTTCGGTGCTCAGCGGCGGGGAAAAAAGCCGCTTGGCGATGGTTAAGCTGCTTTTAGACCCGCCCAACGTGCTTTTGCTCGATGAGCCCACGACCCACCTCGATATGGAAAGCGTGGAGGCGCTCGTCGGCGCGCTCAGGGATTTCGAGGGGACCCTTTGCTGCATCAGCCACGACGTCTACTTCATCAACGCTTTGGCCAACCACATCGTCCACGTGGACGGGGGCAGGGTCGTCCTTTATCCGGGAAATTACGATTATTTTGAGCGGCGGCACAAGCAAACGCAATCGGAGCGGGACATAAGCTCTCCGCAGCGCGCGGCCGCGCTCAACGGCGAGCCCAGCTCTGAAAATCAAAAAGAGCGCCGCCGGCAGCGCGCGGCCGAACGGGAACGGCTCCGCCGGCTGGAGCAATTGGGCCGGCAAATCGACGCCGACACGGCGCAATTGGAGAATCTCTCAAGAGATCTCTCTAACCCCGATATTTATGGAGATTACGGCCGAGTCCAGGCGATCGGCCGCGAGATGGAAAAACTGCAGGAGGCGCTGCGGCTCAATGAGGGGGAGCGCTCCCGCTTGGAGGGTGGGGCCTCCGGCGCCTCGTCCGATAATCTAAAATAGTTTTTAACCGTAAGGACACATCATCTAACGAAGCCCTTGAATGAGTCTTATAGCGCGCGGCTGAGCGTGGCGCTGGGGCGACGATGAAGAATAGGATATAATGGATACATTCAGCCGTCGTAAACGCTCATGGATTATGGCGCAAGTCAAATCCATAGGAAACAAATCAACGGAAAAGAACTTGCTCGCATTGCTGCGTAGGCAAGAAATCACCGGCTGGCGCAGATTCTACCCGCTTTTTGGGAAGCCGGACTTCGTTTTTCCCAAGGCAAGAGTTGTCGTGTTTGTGGACGGCTGTTTCTGGCACGGCCATCCTGGAAAATGCCGAATGCCAGTGACGAATAGGCCCTATTGGTTGAAGAAGATCAACAGCAACATAAAGAGAGACAAGCGAGTGACAAGGACCTTGCAAGAAAAGGGCTGGAAAGTAATAAGGATTTGGGAAGATTCCATTCAAAAACAATCAACCATGGCAAAATTGCGGAAAGCGCTGGGGTAACATGAAAAACGAGCGAACAGTAGCTGAATTCTTTGCCGGGATCGGCCTCATGCGGATAGGGCTCGAACAGGCTCGATGGCATGTCGTTTGGGCAAACGACATCGACGAGGACAAGATGAATATGTATCGAGGGCACTTTGCCAGCGACAATGCCCATTTTCATCTTGGCGATGTCCACGAACTTGTCGCCGATGATGTGCCAACGGTTGCGCTGGCAACAGCTTCGTTCCCCTGTAACGACCTCTCGCTGGCTGGCGCTCGCCGCGGACTGGCGGGGCAGCAATCCGGCGCATTCTGGGGGTTTGTGGACGCTCTGAAAGCATTGGACAACCGTCGCCCCCCCCTTGTCATGTTGGAGAATGTTGCGGGATTCCTAACATCACACGACGGCGACGATCTCAAAGATGCCTGCCTCGCCCTCAACGATCTCGGCTATGCCGTGGATGCTCTAATGATTGACGCTGCACTCTTTGTTCCACAGAGCAGGCAACGCTTATTTCTGATTGGCAAACGTGAGAATCCAAAAACCGACAAGGTTGTGGAAACACCTTCTTTCTACGAAAGCCAATGTCGCCCTTCCGCCCTTGCCGACTTCATTCTTTGGAATCCTGACATTAAATGGTCAATCCGCACACTGCCTTGGATTTCCAAGACGCGCACATCCTTGAGTCGTATTCTGGAAGACCTGCCGGCAAACTCAGCGTATTGGTGGAGCAAACAACGGGCGCAATACCTCCTGAGCCAAATGAGCGGGAAGCACGGGGCAATTGCCGAAAAGATGATCTCCGGCAAAGAAACCACCTATGGCACGGTTTTCCGGCGTGTGCGGCATGGCCGTTCAATGGCGGAATTGAGAACGGATGGAGTCGCCGGTTGCTTACGCACCCCAAGGGGTGGCAGCGGTCGCCAGATTCTTTTCGTCGCCGGGAAAGGCCGCTATGCCGTTCGCTTGATCACACCAATGGAATGCGCCCGCCTTATGGGCGCAGACAACTTCAAAATAACGGTCCCCTTGAATCAAGCGCTCTTTGGCTTTGGCGATGCCGTGTGCGTTCCCGTCATCCGCTGGATTGCCGAGAACTACCTGACGCCCGCATGGAAGGAACTAAATGCCATCAAAATCACAAAAGAACGCTACTTCGCAAAAGCCGTTTGAAGCAGCCGGACTGCCAGAAGATGTCGCGGCAATACGCGCCGAGATTAAGAAGTTCTTTGCCACCCAGGACGCTGCCGGCAAGCGTATTGGCAGTTACAAGCATGGCGTGTACGCTTTCTACGATTACGACGGCGAGCCAATATATGTGGGACAGACTGAGGAAAAACTGAGCGGTCGAGTCAGCAGGCACCTCACGAACCAACGAACCGACGCCGTTGCGATGAATGTGCTGGATCCGTTTGAGGTGGCATATATAGAAGCGTGGCCGCTCGACGATATGGTTCGCGGACTGAGCAAGAAAGAAAAGAAGTCGCTCTTGGATCGGGCGGAATATACCGTCTTCCAGAAGGTGCTGAGGGAATCGGCCCTTGGCGCAGTGCTGAATGAGAAGGAGATGGCTCCACGAAATGAGATCAAGCTTTCCCTCTCCAATAAACAGCGAATCATTCCTGAGACAATCTTCCGGCAGCGAAAACACCCCGATATCCGTATTGCCCGGCGAGCAACCACCATTGCCAGCCTCGCCCGCGTCATCAGCGAGCGCGACGTTTCCGATGGCCTGCGCCGCACCCTTCTTACTCAGGCAAGGAGACTCGAAAGACTTGCCGCGCAGCGTGTGCGAGAACTTGGAATCACTTCTGACTACAAGAAGGGTTAATCCGCCACAACATGGCGCTCGATCCGACGGGCGCATCGGCGGAACTGGTAGCGCCTGTGGCCAGCGCCACGTTATGCTGAATTTATAGACCTAACAAGGCGCTGGGGTGCACCCTATCAAGGAAAAAAACGGGAAGGGGGTGGCCGGGGTTTCCCGGAGAAAACCCTCCCGGAAGACCGCATTAGCATGCAGCGGGTCTGAGGGAGGGAAGGGCGCTCTCGGAGGGCGCAGGGTGTCCGGTGGACACCCGCCTTGCGCGCCCGCGACTGCGGGCAGGCCCCGAAGGGGCCCTGTTTTTCGGAGGGAATCCCCGGACAGGCCCCCAGTCAAATCATTTCCTTGGATTTCAGGGTGCACCCTATTAAGATTCAGACTCAGCCAGCCGTATCGGTTATGTCGGTTGATTTGCTACAATAGAACAATCCTGGCCGATCCTTGCGGCGAGGCGCAACACCCATGAGATATAAGAAGCGCCGTCATGCCGCCGTCAATAAAAACGAGCAAAAAGTCCTTCGCCGGGGTCGCGAAGCCCAAGGCGGCAGTCCTTTGGGAGAGATTTATCCCGGCGTTTCGCGCTTGACTCTCAAATTGCGCTTCCTCAGCCAGCGGCAGGAGGTCGTCAGCGAGCAGACGCGGGATTACGGCCCTGCGGACGCGGTCGATTTCTCCTGCGCTTGCCCCGGCTCTTGCGGCGTCGGGAAGTTCGACCTGACAGAGATGATTCAAACACGCATCGCGGCCCACGAGCCCTCGGCCGAGGTTAATATGCCGTGCAAAGCGGAAAGTTTCGGCAGCCCGGCGCCTTGCGGCTACTCGCTGCAGTGCGGCATCGAAGTCCGCTATTCAATCCCCGATCCGGCCGCGCCTTTTTCCGCGTAAAAACCGCCAAAAAAATGGTATAATATGGCGATGTAAGTTTATGCCAGCGATTTACCGGCTTTTCGAAGAATCATCTTCCTCTAGTTTGTCAGTCGCAGCTAAATCAAATACTTACACACAGTCAAAGGAAAGAACAAAATGAAAGGCACCGTAAAATGGTTCAATGATCAGAAGGGTTTCGGGTTCATCTCTCCCGAGGACGGCTCGAAGGATGTTTTCGTCCATCACTCCGCCATCAAGGCGGAAGGGTTCAAGTCTTTGCAAGAGAACCAGCAGGTGGAGTTCGAGATAGAGCAGTCTGAAAAGGGCCCTCGCGCGGCCAACGTCAGAAGCTTGGCCTAAACCCCTAAGCATCTAAGAATCGAAGGCCCGCGCCGAAAGGCGCGGGCCTTTTTTATCGGCTAAAACGCCGGGGAGAATGCCGGCTCCTTCCAGCACTTGACGGCAAAGCCGCGGCATGATATACTTTAGGTGTTACCTAAGGTGATACCATGACTAGATCTATTTCGCTTAAGATCAACGACAGGGAATTGCGCAAGATTGATCATTCGGCTCAAACGGTCGGAGTCAGCCGCAACGCCTACATCAATAGGGCTCTGCGTTTCTTCAACCATCTCTATGAAAGGCGCCTCCTGGCCAAAGAACTTCGCCGCGAGTCGGAGCAGGTCAGGCAGGAATCGTTGGCCGTCCTCCGCGAATTCGAGACGTTCCAGGATGAAGGACTGTGATCCGCATCCAACGCGGAACCGTATGCTTGGCCGACTTGAATCCTCCCAAAGGCACGGAGCCGGGGAAAATCCGCCCGGTGCTCGTGGTCCAGACGGATTTGCTTAACGGCCACCATCCATCGACCTTGGTCTGTCCTCTGACGACGAATGTAAAACGATCGGTGAAACATTTGCGGGTTCACCTTTCGGGAATTCAAGCAGGGCTCGATAAGGATTCCGATGTGATGGTGGACCAACTCCGCGCGATCGACAACCGCCGGATGATCAAGTCGCTGGGTTCCGTTTCAGAACCGGTCATGCAGAAGGTCTCGGAAAATCTGGCGCTCATTCTGGATCTCCTGATCAGCGCAGAATGAAGGAGATGCCGTCGCGGTGAAACGCGTGAAACGGAAGGAGAGCAGCCTCGACAAGTTCCTCCGCCGGCAGGCCGACCGCCCAAACAGGGGTAGGGGCTCTAGGGGGACGGGGTCTCCGCTGGCGTCGGGACTTCTCCAGAAGGTAGAATAGGCCGGCTTACACGCTGTCCACGCCGCTTTGAAGGCTCTCGCTTTTGGAGGCAACAGAGCATGCCCGGACTGCTGCGGCTTGGGAGATTTGCTACAATCCTAACACAAGCTAACACGTCTGTTAGGAGAGCGTTAGGTTATGTTAGATTATCCCCGATTCTACCCTGATCAGGTCATCCCGCCCGACCGATTTGGTGACCGCACGGAGCATTTGCGGCAAATCGAATACACCCTCAGGGCGATCCAGGAAGGCCGTCCGCGTGGAGCTATGATATGCGGGGAACGCGGCATTGGGAAGACTTCCTTGCTCAACAAAGCCGAGTCCATGTGCTTGGAGCGCAAGATACTGCCCCTGCACATCGCGCTGCATGAGTTCGAGGAGGTGCGGGAATTCTACGACACGATCTTCGAGGAAGTGGGATCGGCCCTCAAGAGCATCGGACTGTGGGAGAAGTTCCGGGTGGCGGTGGGAGAGTTCGAGAAGGGGTGGGACTACGTTGTCCGCCTTCAGAAACGTCCCAGGACGCTTCAGGCGGAAGTCCATGAGAGGCTGTCCTTGCTCCTAGACAAGATGACGCGGCGCGGACACCAGTCGCTCGTGTTCTTTCTTGACGAAAGCGACGGCCTGAAGGCGCATGTGACCGGGCTTCAGATACTGCGTAACGTCTGGACCAGCCTTACCCAAAGTGGACATCGCCTGGGATTTTTTTTCGCCGGGTCCGAGAACCTCGTGGAGAGCCTGGGCAGATATTCTCCCTTGAAGCGGCATTGCATCCCGGTCCATCTCAAGCGGTTCAAAATGCTCGAATGCGTAGAGGTCATGGCCAAGCTAGAGGAGGGGGCGGCGCACAAGCTTACTCCATTGGTCCGGTCGCGGATTGCAGAGTTGTCCGGCGGCTATCCGCACTACCTACATGTGTTGGGCAGCCATGCGGTCGAAGCCATGAAGAAAGGCGAGCAAGACGTTTGGGCCGAGGCGTTCAAAAGCTATCTGTTTGAGACCAATGCGTATGAGGCCGTCATAACTCGGGCGGCGCACGTCTCGGAGACACAGCAAAGGATACTGGCCCATATGGACTTCCTGGGGCCGACTACCCCTAAGAACATTGCGCAGGAGAGCGGCGTGTCCCAGGATACCATCCCGGCGCAACTCCAAAGGCTGATTCAAGCCGGGATAGTCCGCAAAGCCGGAAGGGGCAAGTACGAGATCGCCGACCGCGACTTGGCGGAGTACATCCGCATCTCCCTTGGCGGCAAGTCCGCGTAAACCCGTGCCTGGCTTGACTCACTCTAAAAGGCATGAACATCCGAAACCTTCGGGAAAAGAAAGACCGTTTGTGATCTTAATGCCGATGGCGGACGCCATTGTCTACGCCACCGCCAAGCAATATCAAGCCCAAATCATCACCCTGGACGCCGATTTTCAAGACTTTCCCGGCGCCCAAGTGCTTTTGCCCTGACTCTTCCCGCTTTCACCGTGTGTCCGAAACCTGGGACGGGCCGATCCTTGCGTGATTTGTCCATAAACAAGTCAACTTATTGACAGGCCAATGCCCCTGGGCCTTTATGTGAGGCTCAGAAAATGCGAGAATGCTAAGAGTGAAGATGTGCACAATATTCTTGGCAATTAGCCTCTGCTTTTTTGTGCCTTGCTTCCAACTCTTTGCCACCGAGAGAGCCAATCAACTCGACGGGACCAACCTCAAGGAATTTTTGTCTATGCCCGTGTCGGCCGTGGTTCACGGCTACCGGATGGCATTCGGAAAGGGGATAAGGAGCTTTTGCCCGATGCATCCAAGCTGTTCAACCTATGGCTTGCACGCCGTTCGCGTGCATGGTTTGTTTGGATTTCTCGATATCACGGATCGTCTCTTCGCCGCTAACGAGAAGTGACCCACCCTCGCTAATCAAAACTGACCCACTTGCGTTTTGAAGGTTTTCAGCCCGCCTATGGCGGGATGAAAACCCCGGCGCCGACACTCCGGTCGGCGCCGATGTTGTTGTTTGCCCCCTTCCTCTTATAGGAGCCAAAACATAATCCGGCTACCCTGCCATTGAGGCGGAGGTAGCCTATGGCGCAGAAGCGGTGTCTATTTTGCCGGCAATGGTACGAACCTTATCTTCCCCAGGCGGCGCGACAGCAGGTATGCTGCCGGTTGCGATGCAAGCGCAAACTCAAGCGGATGCTGGATCGCGCGTGGAGAAGAGCTGACCCGCGATGGCGTCAGGAGCGACAAGCGAAGGCACGCGGGTGGGCGGCGCGTCGAAAATACTGGCCGAGATATCGAAGGGAGCATCCGGCATATCGTGGGCGCGAGGCGGCGCGGATGAGGCGCAAGCGGTCAAAAGCGTCGCAAAACAGGAACGATGACCGGCAATCCTCGACGAGGATGACAATGATATCCGTCGCAAAACAGGAATTTATAGGCAAGTTGAGAGGCTCTGAGGTATAACGGAGGGAGTGAAGCTCGTGGAATTGAATCTAGAGGCGCTGGACGCGAGATATGCGAAGCTGCGGGTGGGTCAGCGGCGGCAGGAGGCACGGCTGCTGCTATCGATCCAAGAGCACGGCCAGCGGAACGCGATCAGCGTTGTTAAAGACGGCGAGGGGCGTTATGTGGTGATTGATGGGCACAAACGGGTCAGAGTCCTCAAGCGGTTGAAATGCGATGTAGTGAAAGCGATGGTTGTGGAGATGCCTGTGGGTGAGGCTTTAGTGTCGGTGTACCAGATGGCCAGCGGCAGCGGCTTTAACGTTTTGGAAGAGGGCTGGCTGGTGCATGAATTGCACCGGGTGATAGGGTGGGAGCTGGGGAAGGTGGCGGTTGGGATGGACCGGTCGAAGAGTTGGGTGAGCCGGCGGCTGGGGCTGGTGGAGAGTCTGCCGGAGAGCGTGCAGGAGAAAGTGCAAAGAGGAATGCTGGGGGCGCATGCGGCAGTGACCTACCTATTGCCGTTGTCGCGCGGCAACGGTTCAGGGTGCGAGAAATTGGCGGAGAAAATCGGCGAAGCGCGGTTGACGAGCCGTGAGATCGGCGTGCTGTGCCGGCATTATGGGTTGGGGCGGAGCCAAGCGGCGGCGAAGATCCTGGAGGATCCGGTAAGGTTCTTGAAGGCGTTGGAGAGGGCCAAGCAAGGGGAGCAGGACCTAGGATTAAGCGATAGCGAGAACCGCTGCCTGAACAACCTGGGATTGGTGGGAAACGTTTGTTTGGGTTTGGCGCGGCTATGGCGCCGGGTGATGAACTACGACACGCCGGAGGGGACTCGGCGGAAGTTATTGGAAGCATTCCAGCGCAGCCGGGAGCGATGGGATGATTTGGAGCATGCGGTGGCGGCGACGTTGCCGGCGGTCCAAAAGGAGGCGGAGGAACATGCTGGATCAAGCGACGCGGACAGCGATTTTGAGGCTGCATCAACAAGGACACAGCAGCCGCAAGATAGCCAAGGATTTGAGAGTCAGCCGCAATAGCGTGAAGGCGGCGCTGCGCGTCGGCGTGGCGGGACCTATGAGGGTAGAGCGCGAGAGCGTATTGGCGGAGCATCTGGAGACGATCCGCGCGCTGCACGGGCAATGCCGTGACGGGCGAGGCCATGTGAACCTGGTGCGAGTTCGGGAGAAGCTCATCGAAGATCTTGAAAATCAGGGCAAGGAGCTGGACGTTTCTTATTCGACCTTGACGTGGTTTTGCCGGGAGCATGGGATCGGGGTGAAGGAAAAAGTTCCGGCTGGGCGCATCGTGACGGGTCCGGGTGAAGAGATGCAGCACGATACCTCGCCCTACAGCATCGAGATGGGAGGGAGGAAAGTGAAGCGTCAATGCGCGAGCCTGGTGTTTGGGTATTCGAGAATGCTGTTTATTTGTTTTTATCCCCGTTTCGACCGGTTTCACTTGAAGGTATTCTTGACGGACGCCTTCGAGTATTTTGGCGGGGCCTGCCGGCGCTGTGTGATCGACAACACATCGATTGCGATCGTATGCGGGTCGGGGAGCCGGGCGCAGATGTCGCCGGAAATCGAGGCCTTTGAGGAGCGGTTTGGTTTCCGATTTTTAGCGCACGAGATTGGCGACAGCGATCGCAAGGGAAAAGTCGAGAGGCCCTTCGATTATGTGGAGCGCAATTTTTTAGTGGGACGGACGTTCAAGGATGACGTGGATTTAAACCGCCAAGCTTGGCAATGGGTGGAAAATACGGCCAACCGGCGGCGGATGAGGGAGCTTAAAGCGAGCCCGGTGGAACTCTTCGCGGTGGAAAAGCCGGCGCTGCATTCCTTGCCGCTATACGTGCCGGAGGTGTACCGGCTGTGGCCGCGAACGGTGGACGCTTACGGCTGTATCAGCCTGCACGGCATGAAGTATCCGGCGCCGGCGTCCTATATTGGCAAGGAAGTGACGGTACGCGAGAGCAAGGATCGGGTCATCGTGGTGGATGGCGGCAAGGAACTGGCCGTTCACGCCAAGAAAGTGGAAGGGAGTCCTCAGGCGGAGCCGATGCGGCCGACGGACGCGCCACGGCGGCAGAAATCGGCCAAGCTCATCGAGGAGGATAGGCTTGCAGCCTTGGGTGAGCCGATGGCCGCGTACCTGGGGGCGCTCAAAGCGTCACGGGGGCCGCGCTATTGGTGCAGCGTACGCAAGCTATGGCGTTTGTTGTGCCAATATAAGACCGAGGACTTGCTCCAGGCAGTGGCCAAGGCGCACGAGCATCGCCTTTTCGATGTCAATCGCATTGAGACGATCGTGTTGCAAGACATCGCTCAGAAGGATTATCAACTGCCGCTGGAATTTGCGGCCCAAGAGATCGAGAGCCTGCCTGAGTACCGTCTCGGGGCCGCCACGCCGGAGCCGGACCTGCACGATTACATCCCAGACCCGGAAGGAGAAGACAAAAATGCTTGATGAAATCCACAATCTGTCGGAGGCCCTGAAACTTTGGGACGTGCGTCAGGCCGTCGCCGAGGCGTTGCGCCGGGCGCAGAAAGACAAGCCCAGCTACAGCGCGTTTTTGCTGGAGCTATTGCGCCGGGAACACGAGGGGCAGCGCAACCGCGCCATCGCCGCCCGGCTCAGGCGCTCGGGACTGCGTGAGTTCTGGACCTTGGAGTCGTTTCCCTTTCATATCCAGAAATGCGTCAACAAGCGGGCGATGTATGAGTTGGCGGAGTTGGACTTTATCGATCGGGGCGAATCGGTGGTATTCATCGGCCAGGCTGCAGTTGGCAAAAGCGGACTGGCATCGTCCATTTTGGTCAAGGCCCTTTACGCCGGCAAACGTTGCCAGGCGATCGCCGCGCAGGACCTTTTCGAGGAATTGGGCGCCAGCCATGCCGACCGCAGCGCCAGGACGCTGCTCAAGCGCCTGGCGCATCTGGACGCGCTCCTCATTGAGGAGCTCGGCTACCTCAATATCCCTGATCCGCGCCAGATCAACGCCTTCTTCCGTCTGATGGATGAGCGCTGCAGCCGCAGGAGCACGATCATCACGACGAATTTGGGTTTTGAGGAATGGGGAAAATTCCTGGGCAACGCTCCGTTGGTGGCCGCGTTGCTCAGCCGGCTGCTTCAAAAATGCCGCACCATCACGTTCTCCAAAGATGCGGTCAACCTGCGCAACCCCAAGCTCGGCCTTCCAGCCAGGGCGGCAAGACCCGCCATCCTCGACGCGGTCTGACTCGGCGCTGCGATCACGACGTAAATCCCGCCTCCACGTCTGGCTCACTTTTCGTTAGCGCAAGTGGGTCAATTTTCATTAGTGC